>JALSLK010000096.1 GCA_026988355.1 Flavobacteriaceae bacterium | reverse complement strand
ATTTTAAGATTTTAATACAAAAATATAAGATTTATTTGTCTTTTGTTGTTTTTGTGTATTAAACTTATAAATGATAATCTCAAAATAATAATACTTAAACAAGAAGGTGAGTTTTAAATTCCCTAAAAGAATTCATTTATCTTTGTACAAACAAAAAGTATGGATGAAATAATCAATTTCTTTTTAGAACCTTACCGAACTGCACCAATACTAAATATTATTTTAGAAGTTATTGCCGCAACTTTAGGTATTGCTAGTGTTTTTTATGCAAAAAAAGAAAATATTTTGGTGTTTCCTACTGGTATTATCAGTACAGGAATATACATTTACTTATTATCACAATGGAATTTATATGGCGATTTAATTATTAACATTTACTACACTATAATGAGTGTTTTTGGATGGTATATGTGGCGTAAAATAATCGATTCTGCAAAAAAAGAACACATTCCAATTGCTAGAACTACAAAAAAAGAAAAAGGAATTGCAACAGTAATATTTATTGCAGCATCGTGCTTTGTGATTTTTATTTATAGGTATTATAACATCATGCCAAATAACTTAAACATTACGGAAAGTATATCGTATGCAATTCATAATTTAACTTCTGGAAGTTTAGAGAAATTTAGAATAGCAGTACCTTTTTTAGATACATTTACTACAGCTGCTGCATTTGTAGCCATGTGGTTAATGGCAGTAAAAAAGATAGAAAATTGGACTTTTTGGATGGTAACTAATATCGTTTCCATACCTTTATATTTTATAAAAGGATATGGTTTTACAGGAATTCAATATATCGTATTTTTAGTACTAGCATTTTTAGGATATCAACAATGGAAAAAAATCTTAGACAAGAAAAAGCAAACATCGTAAAAGTAGTTTTATTTGGTCCAGAATCTACTGGAAAAACAACTCTTTCAACACAATTGGCCAGACATTACCATACCGTTTGGGCACCAGAATTTGCTCGTGAATATTTACAAGATAAATGGAATAATTACCGTAAAACTTGTGAGAATTCTGACTTAATTCCGATTGCAATCGGACAAATGAAACTAGAAAATAATTTGGCTAAAAAAGCAGATAGAGTCCTTATTTGCGATACGGATTTATTAGAAACTAAAGTCTATTCACAAGAGTATTATGGTGGTTTTGTAGATAATCGATTAAACGAAGCTGCAAATACTAATCAATACGATTTATATTTACTAACCTACATTGATACGCCTTGGGAAGCTGATGATTTACGTGATAGACCTGAAATGCGATTGGAAATGTTTAATGCCTTTGAACAAGCTTTAATAGACCATAATTGTAATTATATTTTATTAAAAGGAGATAAAGAAACTCGATTAAAAAAAGCGGTAAAAGCCATAGATAAAATTTTAGATGGTAAAGAAAATCTTCACAATTTTTCTGATAATTTGGAAGATATAGACATGCATTTTATGCATCAAAATCATCCTGATTTATTTTAATTACAAAAATCATCTACTAACCTTAAAAAATTACCCCTAAAACTACTATATTTGTATGTATGGATATAAAATACCTCTTTACCTCAAAACGGCTAGGCTTTAGAAATTGGCAAAAATCCGACAAATTACCTTTTGCAAAAATGTGTGCAGATAAAGCCGTAATGGAATTTTTTCCCAATACAAGAACCAAAGAAGAAAGTGATGCT
>JALSLK010000095.1 GCA_026988355.1 Flavobacteriaceae bacterium | reverse complement strand
AATGCTAAAATAAAAGGGTTTAGAACACAATTAAGAGGAGTCAGAAAAGTGGATTTCTTCATGTTTAGATTACAAAAATTATTTGCCTAAATATAAAAATCCCACAAGTTTTGAGACTGTTCCATTTTTATTTATTATGGATACATACACAAAAAATCATATTGTTAATGCATCAGAAATTGATCATTTAAACCACGTAAACAATGTTGTTTATTTACAATGGATTAATGATATTTCTATCGAGCATTGGAATAAAATAGCTACTAAAAAAATTAAAGAAAATTATTCTTGGGTAGCAATCAGACATGAAATTGATTATTTAAAATCCGCTTTTTTAAAAGAAGAAATTATCCTAAAAACATACATTACGAGTCTTAAAGGCGTAAAGTCTATTCGTAAGGTAGAAATTTATAAAAAGGAAATTTTAATTGCAAAATCGGAAACAACATGGTGTTTATTAGATGCAAAAACACAAAAAATAGCAAGAATTCCTAACGAAATATCTATTTTGTTTCAGTAATAAACAAAAAACACCTTGAAAATAAATTTTCA
This sequence comes from Flavobacteriaceae bacterium, assembly GCA_026988355.1. Classification (GTDB taxonomy): domain Bacteria; phylum Bacteroidota; class Bacteroidia; order Flavobacteriales; family Flavobacteriaceae; genus S010-17. The sequence continues at coordinate 36,285 of JALSLK010000095.1, read as the reverse complement.
AGGTGTTTTTTACAATTCAATTCTAATAAAATTAGCACTAAGCAGTAGCGACTAATTTTGTTAGTTTCGATTTTAAGTTTCCTGCCTTATTTTGATGAATAATATTGTTTTTAGCCAATTTATCTATCATTGATAATACAGAAGGCAATCTCTTTTGAGCTGCTTTTTTATCTGTTTCTGCACGTAAATCACGTATTGCATTACGCGTACTTTTATGTTGTAATTTATTACGTAATCTTTTCGTATTATTACTTCTTATTCTTTTAAGTGCTGACTTATGATTTGCCATTGTTTTTTTAATTTAATTTGTAGCCCGTAGGGGAGTCGAACCCCTCTTTCCAGGATGAAAACCTGAGGTCCTAACCGATAGACGAACGGGCCTTAATTACTCTTTGTTTCAAAATCGAATGCAAATTTAATTCATTTTTTTAAACTGGCAAGTTCTTTTTAAAAAAAAATGTAAAATTTAATATGCTTTTGCAAAAAGAACCCTTTTTGAAGATGGTTTTCCTGTCAAAATACAGACTCCTTCTTCTTGTTTTACATCTAATGCAACACAACGAATACTTGCTTTTGTCAATTTTTTAATTTCTTTTTCTGTTTCAACAGTACCATCCCAATGTGCTGAGATAAAACCGCCTTTATTTTCTAAAACTTTTTTAAACTCTTCAAAAGAATTCACTTCAGTAATGTGCGTATCTCTAAAATTAAGCGCCTTTGTATATAAAGTCTCTTGGATTTCTTTTAATAAATCTACTACAATAGTAGTAACTTCATTTTGCTTGATATAGTCTTTTGATAAAGTATCACGTCTAGCCAACTCTACTGTTCCATTTTCTATATCTCTTGGTCCTATAGCGATTCGCAATGGTACTCCTTTTAATTCGTATTCGGCAAACTTAAATCCAGGTTTATGTGTTGTTCTGTTATCGTATTTAACAGAAACTCCTACTGCTCTTAATTTTTTTGTCAAATCGTCTGCGACTTCAGAAATGGCATTTAATTGTTCTTCATTTCTATGAATTGGTACAATAACTACTTGTATTGGTGCTAAATTTGGAGGTAATACCAATCCATTATCATCGGAATGTGTCATTACTAAAGCTCCTATTAAACGAGTTGTAACTCCCCAAGATGTTGCCCAAACATGTTCTTGTTTTCCTTCTTTAGTTGTAAATTTAACATCAAATGCTTTTGCGAAATTTTGTCCTAAAAAATGAGATGTTCCTGCTTGTAATGCTTTTCCATCTTGCATTAAAGCTTCTACAGTAAATGTACTTATCGCTCCTGCAAAACGTTCATTTTCTGTTTTTTCACCTTTAATTACTGGAATTGCCATAAAATCTTTTAAGAATGTAGCATATATATCGTGCATTTGCTTTGCTTCTATTAAAGCTTCTTCACTTGTTGCATGTGCTGTATGCCCTTCTTGCCATAAAAACTCTGCCGTCCTTAAAAATAATCGCGTTCTCATTTCCCAACGCACAACATTTGCCCATTGGTTTATTAATAAAGGTAAATCTCTATACGATTGAATCCATCCTTTATATGTTTTCCATATTATTGCTTCTGACGTTGGTCTAACAATAAGTTCTTCTTCTAATTTTGCTTTTGGATCTACTCGTAGTTTACCTTCATTATCAGGATCTGTTTCTAATCTATAATGTGTTACTATTGCACATTCTTTTGCAAAGCCTTTTGCATTTTTCTCTTCGGCTTCAAACAAACTTTTCGGAACAAATAGAGGAAAATATGCATTTTGATGTCCTGTCTCTTTAAACATTCTATCTAATTCTGCTTGCATTTTTTCCCATATTGCATATCCGTATGGCTTAATAACCATCATACCTCTTACGGCAGAATTTTCGGCCAAATCTGCTTTAACAACCAGTTCGTTATACCATTTTGAATAATTTTCGCTTCTTTTTGTGATTTTTTTACTCATTTCTATATACTTGGCATAAAATTTGTGATAATAATAAAAATAATATATTGTTGCAAAACTAATTTATTTTTGTAACTTTAAACAATAAAATACCACACTATTATGAAAAAAATTATCTTCCTTCAGACTAAAACTAAGATTTTGCACCTCTTCGGTTTAATTCTACTCACATTAAGTTCGTGCAGTAGTTACCAAAATACAACGCAAGATAACGATGGAATTTATGGTTCGGATAATGAAACTCCTGTTGCGCAATCGAACACCAATCAAGCTACCGATACAAAATCTGCCAAATATGAAAAATATTTTAAGAAAAAAGCAGATAAGTATATTGTTGAAGAAGATGAATATTTTACTAATATTGATGACTACACATCTGACGCTGAAATTGAAGCTGAAGAAGAAGAATTAGAGAGGGAAGTAACCGATTTTAGCAATGTTAATAGTTCTTGGGAAGATACAGATGAGGTTACAGTAAATGTTTATAATTATGGAGACAGTTATCCTTTTTATCGCAATTATTGGAATAGCCCTTTTTATTCTCCTTTTTATTATTCTAACTTTTATAGCCCTTTTTATTGCGTTCCATATTACAACAATTGGAACTATGGTGCTTGGTATGGCGGCGGATATTATTCTCATTATTATAGACCTTATAGACATTATGGAAATCGTTCGTATGCGTACAATAGACGTTATGCAAGAAATAGTAGCTTGCTAAATAGAAGACCATACGCTAGAACTAGAAATACATCTGCGGCAAGAAGTAACAGAAATACAAGAGCTACAAGATTAAACTCGAGATCAACGCGCTCTATTAGAAATACGAGATCTACCATTAAAAATCCAAGAACTACAAGAGCTACACGTTCTATTAGAAACACAAGATCTACTATTAGAAACCCAAGAGCTACAAGATCAACTCGTCCTATTAGAAACACTAGGTCGGTTAGAGCTCCTAAATCTACTAATAGATCAACTCGCTCTATCCGAAGTACAAAATCTGTACGCAGAACGAGAGCTCCTAGAACATCGCGAAGTACTAGAAGCTACTCGCCTTCAAGAAGTAGCAGTTCTTCTAGAGGTAGTTCTTCTAGAAGTGGCTCTAGAAGTTCAAGAAGATAGATAATTCAAAAATTAAAACAATTAAGGCTACCTAACATTATTTAATAATTAATTAAACCGTTAGTAGGTTGGTTATGTCTAAAATTATAAAAATGATACAAAAAATAATAATTACAATTGGGTTCTTACTTACAACAATGAGTTTTTTTTCTCAAGTAAGGAATTACGATGAAACTGCTTTGCTTTTCTCTCAAGAAAACATAAAAGGTACTGCAAGATTTACTGCTATGAGTGGTGCTTTTGGAGCTCTTGGAGGAAATCTATCCGCCGCAAATGTAAATCCTGCTGGACTGGCTATATTTAATAACTCGGAAGCTTCAATTACTTTAAATAATAGCAATAACGGTCTTTCTTCTAATTTTTACAATTCAAAAAATACAAGTAATGATAGTAATTTGGACTTTACGCAAGGTGGTGCTGTATTGATTTTGACTAATAACAATACGTATTGGAGTAAATTTGCTGTTGGAATTAACATAACTAACGTTAATAATTTTGATACAAACTATCGAATTCATGGAAACAATAATATTTCAAATGAAAACTTTTTTACCAATCTAAACGGTATTAATTATCCTGCCTTAGCTGATTCATTTACTAATGTAACATCGCAATCTATGAATAATAATACGTATGGAACTAACAGTAAAACTACTTTTACTTTAGCTGCTAAGTACGATAAATATACAAGTTTTGGTATATCGTTAGTGTCGCATTCTATAGATTACACACAACGGATTAAAATAAACGAACAAAGTGAAGATATTAATAATAATACTTTCAATGCAGATTTTAACCAAGAACTTTTAATATACGGAGAGGGTATTGGTTTTAATTTTGGTATTATTACAAAACCTTTTAAAAATTTACGCCTTGGATTAGCATACCAAACACCTATTTGGTATCAATTAACGGAAGAATACGATGAAATTGCTAGTATCAATTTAAGTAATGTTACAGAAACTCTTACAGAAAACTACACTCCAAATATTTACGATTATCGTCTAAAAACTCCAAGTAAAATAACAGGTAGTTTAGCTTATATTTTTGGAAAAAATGGATTGATAAGTTTTGATTATAATTATAAAAATTACAGTAAGGCTAAACTAAGTCCAACTGCCGATTTTGAAGGTAATAATACAGAAAATCAGAGTATTAAAGACAACTTGACTGGTGCTAATGAATTTCGAATTGGTGGTGAATATCGTTTAAACAGGCTAAGTTTAAGAGCTGGATATCATATCGAAGATAGCCCTTATAAAAACAGACAGGAGGATGTAACTAAAGGATATTCTTTAGGTCTAGGTTTTCATATATTTAGAAATACTAAATTAGATTTTTCTTACAATAATACTATTTCTAAGGAACAGCATTATTATTTAAACAGTCCAAATGCTACAAAATTAGATTTTACAAAAGACATCATCACTGCTACACTTACTTTGAAATTGTAGTGTTTTACGCAAATGATATACAAATCTCATTCTTTTTAGAATGGGATTTTTTTATAAAATTTTGTTAAATAAATCATTTATCGTACTTTTATGACATTAAAAAATTTAATTACTAACTTAAAAAAGAATAAATGAAAAAAATTTTAGCATTTATTACATTTCTTTTGTTTCTACTTCTTCTTTGGTGTGCTAATAATAAATACCAAGCCTGTTGCGAATCAAATAGTAATGTTGTTAAAGAAAAAACACGCATAGCCACAAAACGAGAAGCTCCTCTTGTTTATAAGTGGAACTCTAGCGAAGCCATTACCAACGATTTATGGGATGCAAAAAAAATAGGTATTCTTTCTGAGTATACAAACGGTAAAATTCTTCGTATTGTCGGTCCATACTTTAAAGAAGAAGGTAAAGATTTAGGAATTGCAAGAGCTAAATCTGTATTTGCAAAACTTGATGGTAAAGTGGATTCTACTAAGGTAGAATTCGAGGCAAAATTAGTAGACTTTTACGATGCCGCAAAAACCAGTAATTTTTCTGGTACGGATTTTAAATGGCTAACTCGAAATGAAAATATTCAAGAAATTGATAATAAAACACTAATCTATTTTCCAACAAATTCGACAAAAAAAGTGAGTAATAGCAATATTCTAGACTACTTAATAAATGTTGTAGAGGCTTTAGATGGCAACACTAAGACTATTACCTTATCTGGCCACACCGACAATGTTGGTAATGCTAATTCTAATAAGAAACTGGCATTAGGTAGAGCAAATTCAATCAAGGTAGAATTGGTTCGATTAGGTATTAATCCTGATCGGATATCTGTAATGTCTTTTGGTGAAGAAAAGCCAATAGCTACAAACGAAACAAAAGCTGGTAGACAACAAAACAGAAGAGTAGAATTAGAAATAAATTAAAAACTTAAAAAATAAAATATTATGTTAGTATTAATACAAAGTAATTATGATTGTGATGGGTTTTCTTCTTGGATTCCTTGGTTATTTGGCGCATTTATTTTAGGTATTATTCTTGGATGGTTATTAAGTAAAATATTTGGTAGCAATGACAATAATGATAGTTTACAAAGCAGATATAATAGTTTACAAGCGGAATTAGATGCTTGTCGAAAGAATTCTAAAAAAACCACATTAGCTGGTGCTTCTTCTTTTGCTGCTACTTCAAAAGAGGCCATTACACCTATTGCCGATGATTCTGTTAAAGACAATTTAACTAAAGTTGAAGGTATTGGTCCAAAAATTCAAGGTTTACTTAATAAAGATGGTATTTGGAGTTGGAAACAATTGTCTGAAACTCCCGAAAAAAGATTACAAAGAATACTTAACGATGCTGGACCTGCTTACACCATTCATAAACCTAAAACATGGGCTAAACAAGCATTGATGTGTCATAATGGTGAGTGGGAAAAATTAAAGAATTGGCAAAATCAATTAAAAGGTGGCGTTTAAAAGATAATATTCATTTTTCTTATGAATTATGAAGGTTGTCTATAAACCGTAAGTTTTTATAGGCAGCCTATTTATTTTTTGAATTATACCAATTTGATTTTAAGCGAAGTAACATAAAAATCAAAGTATTTATGGCTTATTTTGAGGTCAACTTGGTATTAGTCGTTTAATTTTAAAACCGCCATAAATGCTTTTTGTGGTATTTCTACATTACCTACCATACGCATACGTTTTTTCCCTTTCTTTTGTTTTTCTAATAATTTACGTTTTCTAGAAATATCTCCTCCATAACATTTTGCTGTCACATCTTTACGCAATGCTTTTATTGTTTCTCTTGCTATTATTTTTGCTCCAATGGCTGCTTGAATTGGTATATCAAATTGTTGTCGTGGAATTAATTGACGTAATTTTTCACACATTTTCCTTCCTATATATTGCGCATTATCAAAATGTATTAAAGCAGATAATGCATCCACACTATTTCCGTTAAGAAGAATGTCTACCTTTACTAATTTAGATTCTCGCATTCCAATTGGATGGTAATCAAAAGATGCATATCCTTTAGAAACTGTTTTTAAACGATCGTAAAAATCAAATACAATTTCTGCTAGTGGCATATCAAAACTTAACTCTACTCGTTCGGTTGTTAAATAGGTTTGATTTGTTATTACTCCTCTTTTTTCTATACACAAACTCATTACCTGTCCTACAAAATCTGATTTTGTAATAATAGTTGCTTTTATATATGGTTCTTCTACTCTATCTAAACCTGATGGGTCTGGCAAGTCACTTGGATTATTTACCAATATTATTTCTTCAACATTTCTCTTTACAAATGCATGGTAGGATACGTTTGGTACTGTTGTAATAACTGTCATTCCAAATTCACGTTCTAAGCGTTCTTGGATAATTTCCATGTGTAGCATTCCTAAAAATCCACATCGAAATCCAAACCCTAATGCCGCCGAACTTTCTGGCTGAAACACCAAAGATGCATCATTAAGTTGTAGTTTTTCCATCGAATTTCGTAACTCTTCAAACTCTTCTGTATCTACTGGATATATTCCTGCAAATACCATTGGTTTTACTTCTTCAAATCCATCTATTCTACTTTGTGTTGGGTTTTTAGCATCGGTAATCGTATCGCCTACTTTTACTTCGCTTGCCACTTTTATTCCTGTAATTAAATATCCTACATCTCCTGTTTTTATTACTTGTTTTGGTGTTTGTGTTAAGTGTAATGTGCCTACTTCATCTGCAAAATATTCTTGATTTGTCGATAAAAATTTTACTTTTTGTCCTTTTCTTATTTCTCCATTTATTACTTTAAAATAGGTTTCAATTCCTCTAAATGTATTATAAACAGAGTCAAATATTAATGCTTGTAATGGTGCTTCTGGATCTCCTTTTGGTGCTGGCACATTATTAATTATTGCTTCCAAGATGTTTTTCATACCCAAACCTGTTTTTCCACTTGCATGAATTATCTCTTCTAAATCACATCCTAATAAATCTATAATATCATCCGACACCTCTTCTGGATTGGCACTTGGCAAATCTACTTTATTGAGTACTGGTATTATTTCTAAATCGTTTTCTAATGCCAAATATAAATTAGATATGGTTTGTGCTTGTATACTTTGTGCGGCATCTACTATTAATAACGCTCCTTCGCATGCTGCTATGGAGCGTGATACTTCGTATGAAAAATCTACATGCCCTGGTGTATCGATTAAATTTAAGATATATTCTTCTCCTTTATAGGTATAGTCCATTTGGATTGCATGTGACTTTATGGTTATACCACGTTCTCTTTCCAAATCCATATTATCTAATAATTGCGCTTGTTTTTCTCTTACAGTTACTGTATTTGTAAAATCCAACAAACGATCTGCCAAGGTACTTTTACCATGGTCTATATGCGCTATAATACAGAAATTTCTTATGTTCTTCATTTATTTCCTTTAAGTTCGCAAGATAGGTTAAATAGTTGAATTTTATTTGCTTGAATTTTGTTTATTTTAGGTATTTTAAACGCTAAACACTCTAATTTTTCTGCTTTTTTTTGGAGTGAGTTTTGTGTTCAAAAAAAATTCCAAACTTGGATTTTATTTTGGATTTTTTTCTATTTTTTGACTATTTATTCTACCCAATCTGCAATAAATAAATTGGTATCGTGTGTTCCGTTATTATTTCTGTTTGAAGCAAAAACTAATTTCTTTCCATCATAAGAAAACATTGGAAAAGCATCAAATACGCCATCGTAAGTAATTTGTTCTAATTCTGTTCCATCTATATTTATCATAAATAAATTAAACCCATCGTGCTTTTTTTTATGATGATTGGTTGAAAATAAAATTTTCTTTCCTGAAGGATGGAAAAATGGTGCCCAATTTGCCGATCCTAAATCTGTTATTTTTTTTAAGTCTGTTCCATCTACATTACAAACATATAACTCCATATTTGTTGGCATTACCAAGCCTTGTGCTAACAGTTCTTTGTACTCTTTCACTTCTTTTTCTGTTTTTGGTCTCGATGATCTAAATATTAATTTTGTTCCATCTGGCGAAAAAAATGCTCCTCCATCGTAACCTAAGTCTGTCGTTACTTGCTTTACGTCTGTTCCATCTATTTTCATGGTATACAACTCTAAGTCTCCACTTCTCATGGATGTAAATACAATCAAATCTCCTTTTGGCGATACGGTTGGCTCTGCATCATAACCTGGAGTATTGGTTAATTGTTTTAGCTGATTTCCTTTTGTATCTGCTATAAAAATATCAAAACTTTCATATACTGGCCAAATATATTTTCCTCCATGATCTTCTTTTTTTGGTACTGGTGGACAGTTTACATTTGCTAAATGTGTGGATGAATATACTATGGTCGAATCTCCTGGCATAAAGTAACTACAGGTTGTTCTTCCTTTTCCTGTACTTACCATTTGCGGTATTGTTTTATCGTCCTTTAACGGATTTGCCAAATCGTATACAAATATTTGATCGCATTTTAAATCCCAATGATTGGATGCTTGAAATACTATTTTTTTATCATCAAAACTCCAATATGCTTCTGCATTATCTCCTCCAAATGTAAGCTGTCGTACATTTTTTAAATGTTTTTCTTTTTTATAATGTATTTTATTTACAATTTTTGTTGCTCCAGACTTTGCATCATTTTCTCCTTTGTGTTCGTGCTTATCTTTATGTACTTGTTCTTGTTTTTTATCTGTTTTACATGCTACAATACTAATTGCTATTCCAATTATTACCAATCTTAATAATGTTTTCATTTACTTTAGTTTTGAGTTTGCAAATTTACATTTAATCTTTTCTAATAAATGTCGCTCAAAGTGCTAGAAACTACTCTGAAAACTAAATTAACAGATTAAAATAATTTTAAGATGTGCAAAAAAAATCAAAATATTTATGTTAAATTGGTATGATTAATCATATTCCATTAAGTATTTTTAATTAGAAGAACAATTTTATACATACCAATCAAAAAAAAATAAAAATACCTTACTTTTGCAATCGATATATGGCAAAAATTGATAATATAGATTTAGGAGACTTCCCTTTGCTTTTAGCTCCAATGGAAGATGTAAGTGACCCTCCTTTTAGAGCACTTTGTAAGGAACAAGGTGCTGACGTAGTTTACACGGAATTTATTTCGAGTGAAGGTTTAATTCGCGATGCTGCTAAAAGTGTCATGAAATTAGATATTTATGAAAAGGAACGTCCTGTTGGTATTCAGATTTTTGGTGCTAATTTAGACTCGATGCTTAGAACGATAGAAATTGTCGAAAAATCTAATCCTGATATTATTGATATTAATTTTGGTTGTCCTGTCAAAAAAGTAGTTAGTAAAGGTGCTGGTGCTGGTATTTTGAAAGACATTCCGCTTATGGTAAAATTGACCGAAGCTATGGTTAAACATACTAACTTACCTATTACTGTTAAAACGCGTTTGGGTTGGGATCATAATTCCATACAAATTGTTGAAGTTGCGGAACGTTTACAAGATGTTGGTGCTAAAGCGATTTCTATTCATGGTAGAACTCGTGCTCAAATGTACAAGGGTGAAGCGGATTGGAAGCCTATTTCTGAAGTTAAAAATAACCAACGTATGCATATTCCTGTTTTTGGCAATGGCGATGTAGACTCTCCTGAAAAAGCGACTATTATGCGAGATGTTTATGGTTTAGACGGCGCTATGATTGGTAGAGCTAGTATTGGAAATCCTTGGTTTTTTAATGAAGTTAAACATTTTTTTAAGACTGGAACACATTTACCTAAAGCTACTATTGCGCAACGTGTTGAAATGGCTAGAAGGCATTTAGAAATGGCTATTGATTGGAAAGGGGAACGCTTAGGTATTGTAGAAACTCGCAGACATTATACGAATTATTTTAAAGGCATACCTCATTTTAAAGAATATCGTTTAAAAATGGTTACTACGGATGATTTTAAAGGTTTACTCGATATTTTTGAAAAGGTTCTTCTAAATTTTGACTAAAAATCGGAACATTCTATAAATTAAAAGAAATTTATTTTTTGATTCGCAATTTTTGACCAATAACTAAATTGTTATTTGTCATTCCGTTTAATCGTTTAAGTTGTATTGTAGTCAAACCGTACTTTTGAGAAATACTATATACGGTTTCTTTTTTCTCCACTTTATGAATCTTTGGATTATTCGTATTTGTAGATTCTGCAAGTTTTGGCACAATTTTTTTCTTTGGCTCTACCTTTTTTGGTGCTAATTTTTCTTTCTTGTTAGTTGTTATCTTTTTTTCTTCGACCTTCTCTTTTTTCTTTACGTCTTCTTTTATTTCTTTTTCCTTTTCATCTTTTGCATTAGTATCTTTTTCGTCCGAATTAATTTTCTCATTATTTGCTAATTCTCTATCTGATTTTTTAATTATCGCTTCACTATCTCTTAATTTTACATCCAATAATGAAGAATAAAATTTTGTTTCTATTCGTTTAACATCCGATTGCATTTCGGATAATTTAATAATAGAGGATGTTGCTGGAAAACCTTTATAATTAAGCGTTAGCCAGTTTGTTTGTTTTCCTCTTCTATCTTTTATAGATCCGATATCAAAATTATTTTTTACTACTCCTGCCACATTTGGGTGTGTCGTAATAACTGTAGATATTAAGCTTTCTTTATAGTTTTCTATATAATTTAAAAACTCCATTCCTTCTGTTGTAATTTCTCCTCCATTAAAAAATAACTCATCTACATATTCAGATGAATTTTTTGCTTTTATTGCAGACTTTAAATCTTCTAGATATTTTATAAAAATGTTACTTATTTCGTGTACTCGTTCTGCGGATTCTTTTTGTGGGAAAAGGACATCATTTTTTTCTGCATTTAAAAATATAACTTCTAGTAACGATTCATTCTTAATAGAGCTAATATCGTTTGCTGCTTCTATTTTATCGTTCATTTTAACAAATGAAGATAAATCTTCTCTTTTTTTACAAGAGATTTGCATTACAACAACGATTAAAAATATAAAAGATATATTCTTCATAAAAATTTAGACATTATCTATTTGTGCTTACTACAACTAAACGGTGCAAAATTAAGATAATTTAATGGATTATAACCAAATTGACCATATTATTTACTCTAATATCAATTTTTGTCCAATAGCAATATTATCGGAATCTAAGTTATTTCTTACTTTTATCTTATTTACTGAAATATTATTTTTACGAGCTATCGAATAAATTGTATCTCCTTTAACAACAATATATCCTTTCTCTTTATTGTATTTTTTTGCTTGATTCTTTTTTTCTTCTCCTTTTACTACTATTATTTTTTGTCCTACAGAAATCACATCTGAGGTTAAATTATTAATTTTCTTTATTTCTTCTACAGGTACATAATATATTCCTGATATTGAATATAGTGTTTCTCCTAGCGCTACAATGTGCATTTGAGTTTTTTTATCTAATTTTTCTTTTACTTCTGGTTTATAATCTTCTCCTAAGACAAAACTGTCAAACACATATAATTCATATTTTTCAATCAAATTAATTAATTTTTGTGGATATTTTTTGTCTGTTGCATAACCTGCTTTTCGCAATCCTTTTGCCCAAGATTCATAATCATTTTCTGCATAGGTAAACAGCTTTTCATATCGTTTCTTTTTCGATAAAAATAAAGAATGGTCTCTGTATGAATTTTCTGCATGTTTGTACTTTCTAAAACATTCTCCTTTTGCATCATCGTCGTGATATACTCTATCTCCACTCCATGTATGGCATTTAATACCAAAATGGTTTTTAGATGATTTTGTTAAATAACTTTGTCCACTTCCCGATTCTAATAACCCTTGTGCTAAGGTTATACTTGCTGGAATTTTATAGGCTTCCATTTCTCGTACTGCGATGCGTCCATACTTTTTTATATATGCTACTTTTACGCTTTCTAATTTGGTTTTATTGGTATATAAATCGTCCAATATTTGTTCATCAAATACTGTTTTTGATTTCATCTTTATTTTAGATGGTCTAACATTTCGATCTCCAATAACAACACTTCTATGGTCTATTTTAGATCTATCTTTTACAACTCGCCTTGTTTTTGTTGTATTTTGGGTTGATGTTGTTTTTCTTTTTGCTCCACAACTAGTTAAAAATAGTAACGCAATTATTAAGAATATTATTTTTTTCATATTTTTATACAATCAGTGATAATCCTTTTTTATCTAAACGTTTATTCATTGCTTTTATTCCTTGTAATCCTCCTGTATGTATTGCTACAATCTTTGTTCCTTTTTTAAAATATCCTTTTTTTATTAAATCTATTATTCCAAACATCATTTTTCCTGTGTATATAGGATCTAATTTAAGTCTATATTCTTTATAAAATGCATTCATGAAATGTACCAATTCTTCATTTATTTTTGCAAATCCTCCAAAATGGTAGTCGTTTATTAGACTCCAATTTTGAACATTCGGACATTTTTGTTTTATTTCTTTTTGTAGAAACGTTCCTTTTAAGACAGAAAACCCCAATATTTGTTGGTTTTTATTTGCGGAATTTATTATTCCTGAAATGGTTCCTCCTGTTCCTACTGCGACGCAAATATAATCGAATTTTTCATCTTCTTTTTGCATTATTTCTTCACATCCTTTTATTGCTAATTCGTTTGTCCCTCCTTCTGGCACTAAATAAAATGCTCCGAATTCTTTTTTTAATGCTTCGATAAATTTTACTGTTGTTTTTTCTCTATACGTTTTTCTTTCTATAAACTTAAATCGCATGCCTTGTTCTCTTGCAAATTTTAAGGAATCATTTTTTGCTAATGTTTTTTGTAAATCTTTACCTAACTCCTCTCCTCTTATTATTCCTATCGTATTAAAATTGTACAACTTACCTGCATACGCTGTTGCTGTAATATGGTTAGAAAATGCACCTCCGAATGTTAATATTGTTTCTTTTTTTAAACGTTTTGCTTCTAAAATATTATATTTTAATTTTCTGAATTTATTTCCCGAAATATGTTCGTGTAATAAATCTTCCCGTTTTATATATACTTGAACTCCCTTTTCTTCAAACAAAAAATCAATTTTACTTTTTTCTTCTTCAAAAATCATACTATACTTTTAAAATTCCATCTTTCATTTCTAACTTTCTATCGGTCATATTTGCCAATTCTTGGTTGTGTGTTACAATTACAAATGTTTGTTTAAATTTTTCTCGTAGTGTAAAAAATAATTCATGTAATTTTTTTGCGGATGCTGAGTCTAAATTTCCACTAGGCTCATCTGCAAAAATAACGGTTGGCTTATTTATTAACGCTCTTGCTACTGCAACTCGTTGTTGTTCTCCTCCAGACAATTCGTTTGGCTTATGGTTTATTCTATTGGATAATCCTAAAAATTCTAAAATTTCTTTTGCATCTCTTTCTGCTTCTTCTTTTGATTTTTTTGCTATAAATGCTGGTATACATACGTTTTCTAATGCTGTAAATTCTGGTAATAACTGATGAAATTGAAATATAAATCCTATATTTTGATTTCTAAATTTAGACAATTCGTTATCATTCATTTTTAACACATCAATACCATTTACTATTAAGGATGTTTTTTCTTCCTCAAGAGGTTTGTCTAATGTTCCTAGAATCTGTAATAACGTTGTTTTTCCTGCTCCTGACGGCCCTACAATGGAAACAACTTCGCCTTGTTTAATGTGCAAATCGACGCCTTTCAAGACTTCTAAATCTCCATAAAATTTATGTATATTTTTTGCTTTTATCATGTCTTAAATTTTAAGGAACAAATATACAACTTACGACCGAAACTTTTACACCGATTGCTTTTTCTACACGTTTTTACATTTCATCTATAAAAAACAACAATTCGGTAAATTCTAATTTCAAAAATATCTAATGTGTTACATATTTGCAATATTATTAATCTTAAATTATTTATCATGACAAAAATTATTATAACAATTGTATTATTTTTAGTTGGCTCCTCCCTTTCTGCTCAAGAAAATAATTCAATCCGTCAAAATGGCAATGATATTACTGTTTCTATTCTTAAAATTCCAAATAGCAAAGGTATTATTCGCTTTGCTCTATATGTTGAAAAAGATTTTTTAGTAAATCCTATTTTACGTGAAATTGGCAGTATTAAAAATGGAAAAACAGAAGTTACATTTAAAAATGTACCAAATAATGTATATTCTATTGTTTGCTATCACGATATAAATGAAAATAACAAACTTGATTTTGCCACCAATGGTATGCCTCTAGAAGATGTTGGTGTTTCTAATGGCTATGTTCAGTTTGGACCTCCTAATTTTAACGATACAAAATTTATTATGGATGGCACATCTTTAAATCTTGAAATTAAGTTTTAAAAACTTATCTTTGGTATTTATGAAAAATATAACTAAAACAATAAAATATAGCACTAGTATTAGTCTAATAATCTTCGTAATAGAAAGGTTATTAACTAAAAATGGCTTTGCTGTTAGCTTTAATGATTTATTACTTATTTATGCGATACACTTTCTATATACTTTTGTAATTACTGTAATTAACTTTAAGCTTTTTGCTTTTATTGACTCTTTAATATCTTGGAAAAAAAATCCTAAAAAAAGATTAATTTATGGTGCTATTGGTTCTATTTCTATTACGATGTTGGCTATTGTTTTACTCCGATTATTTGTAATTACGGTGATTGAACAAGGCAATTTTAATGACTTTTTACAAACCAATAAATCGTACTATATTTTTAGTTTTATATTGATTGTTAACATCCTTATTACTGTTCATGCCATTTATTTTTTTAAGGCTTTAACCAATAAAAAAGTACAAGAGCACAAAGTTATTAGTAAAACCGAAACTGCAAAATTTGAAAGTTTAAAAAATCAATTAGACCCTCATTTTTTATTCAATAGTTTAAATGTTTTGACTGCTCTAATTCATGAAAATCCAAAACAAGCAGAAAAATTTACTACAAAATTATCTAAAATTTATCGTTATGTTTTACAACAAAAAAATCAAGATTTAATCGAAGTTACACAAGAGTTGCAGTTTGCAAAAACGTATATGGATTTATTAAAAATACGTTTTGAAAATGCAATTGATTTTATTATTCCTGAGGATTTAGATAATGATACTTTAAAAATTGTTCCATTATCGTTACAATTACTCTTAGAAAATGCGGTAAAACACAATGTAATTAGTCCCAATAAAAAATTAAAAATTACTATTTATAAAGAACACAATTATTTAGTTATCGAAAACAATATTAATCCAAAAAATAATTTGGCTAACAGTACCAAAATTGGTTTAAATAATATTATTGAACGTTATGCATTAGTAACCTCTTCTAAAGTAATTATTACTAACAACCAACAGATTTTTACTGTTAAATTACCAATATTAACAAAAAAAACTACTATTATGCACACATCAAACAATCAAGACGGAAAATATTTTAGAGCACAGCAAAAAGTAAAATCTCTCAAAGAATTTTATGGCAGTTTAATATCCTTTATCTTCGTTATACCTATGTTATATTTTATTTGGAGAACCTATACTCCTGGAATCATTCAATGGTTTTGGTTTCCATTTTTAGGTTGGGGATTTGGTTTAGTTATGCAAGCACTACAAGTGTTTGGTCTAACCTCTGGTTGGGAAAATAAAAAAATTAAAGAATTTATGGATCAAGAGAATGGTAATAACGTTAGATTTTAAATTTTAGACCAATGCATGTTATAATAATCGAAGACGAAAAACCTTCTGCTAGGAGATTACAACGTTTATTAAACCAATGTGACATCGACGTTACAACGATGTTGCATTCGGTTTCTGAATCTATTGATTGGTTTTTAAATAACGAGCATCCTGATTTAATTATGCTTGATATTCAATTATCGGATGGATTATCTTTTGAGATTTTTGAAGAAATTAATATAAAATCTGCTATTATTTTTACTACTGCTTATGATGAATATGCGTTAAAAGCTTTTAAACTTAACTCGATTGACTATTTATTAAAACCCATTGATGATGATGAATTAAATTATGCAATACAGCAATTTAAAGAAAAGTATAAAGCGAATACTTCTCCTATTTTTAAAATGGAAGATATTAGAAGTTTATTTCTTAATAATTCCTCAGAAAACTCTTACAAAAAACGATTTACTGTTAAAATTGGACAACATTTAAAAATCATCAATCAAAATGAAATTGTATGTTTCTTTAGTCAAGAAAAAGCTACTTACATTCATACAACAGGCAACAGAAGCTATTTACTCGATTTTAGCTTGGAGCAACTGTTTGAAAAAATAAATCCGAAATTTTTTTTTCGTGTAAATCGAAAATTTATTATTTCGGTTGATGCTATTAAGGATATTGTTTCTTATACGAATAGTCGACTTGAAATCAAGTTAAATTCGTATAGTGATGAGCAAATTATTGTTAGCAGAGAAAAGGTAAAAGATTTTAAACAATGGATTAGTTAACATGGATTAGTTAACTTAGTGTATTCTCAAAAAAACTAAATCTATTTCCTCCATATTTTCGTTCTCTAACAAAATTGGATCGTTCCGATAGGTTTGTTTGTTTGCCATGTTCTATTATGAGCATTCCTTTTTCGGATAACAATTCTTTTTTGAATACTATTGTTATTATACTTTCAAATTTTTCTTGAGAAAAATTATATGGTGGATCTGCAAAAATGATATCGTATTTTTTTGTTTGTTTTTCTAGAAATTGATATACATCCATGGAAATCGTTTTCAATTTCAAATTTAATTTTTCTGCTGTTTTTGATAAAAAACGAATACATGCACGATGTTTATCTACTGATGTAATGTCGTCTGTACCACGCGATGCAAACTCCAAACTAATACTTCCAATTCCAGAAAACAAATCGAGTACTTTAATTTCGTCAAAATAATAATTGTTATTGAGTATATTAAATAATGCTTCTTTTGCCATATCGGTTGTTGGACGTACTGGCAAATTTTTTGGTGCATTAATTCTAATTCCTTTGTGTTTTCCTGAAACTATTCGCATAAAATTTATTAGATGGATTTAAACAAAATAAAATTTTCTCTTTTAATCGTTTCGTCTATTTCTATAATAGAATCGTACATTGTATTTTCTTCTAAAAAAGATACATTTCTAATGTATTTATAAAGTTCCTCATATAAAGTATCTCCTTCTTTTATTTCTCCTAATAAAATTAAAGGAATTCTTTCTACATCTAACTTTAGTTGCTCCATAACAAACAGAATATAATAAATAAAATCTTCTTTTGTTGTATAGCTAAATGTATTATATAATTGTAATTTTTTATTTCTATGTACTACAATATCAAAATGGTTTTTTGCTACATTAATAAAAAAATACGTTGCATTATTCTTTACGTATTCATTTGCTGTTTTTTCTACTAAAATACTTGAGCTGTGTTTATAATCGAAAGTACCAAACTGATCTATAAAAAAATTATTTATATTTACATACGGAACATAAACGGCAAACATATCTTGATTTGCAATAGTATCGTACGTAAAAAAATCGCTCTCAAAAATTTTATTATTAAATTTGATGTAGTTTGCCAAATTATCTTTGTCAAATAGTGCTTTTGGTACAAAAGTCGAAAAATTATTTACATGTATTACAACAACTTTATTATACTTTTCTTGTAATATTGGTTCTTCTATAAATATCTTTTTTATACTACTTAATACTGTAATTGGATTTAGAATTTTATTATTAAACTTATATTTTAAAAAAATAATATGCTGCAACAAATCTAAATCTGTTACACAAAAAGAAAATCCATCCAAACTAAATTGGATGGATAATTGCTTATTTTCTATCTGTTGTAATGCTAAATGCTTACTTTTTTTCTTTTCTATCTTTGTTATCATAAAACGGAGGCCAATTTCCTGTTACCTTTACATCGGATAATGAACCAACTGAAATTTCAGTTCCACTTACATCTATTCCGCCAAGTGCTTTCTTTTCTTCTTCTATTAATGCTTTATCCATTCCTGCTAGTACAATATCTTTTGCTACGTATGCCTTAAAAACTTGTGATTTAAGTCCTGATTTTTCCACACTATCTACTTTAATTGTAAATTTTGCATCTGTTCCTGGTACATGAAACATGTTTTTATAATCTCTTTTTTTAAAGTAATCTTTTATTGATTTATAACCTAGTGTATCTACTACTCTTTTTTCTCTTTTTAAATCTAAAGAACCAGACTTAACAGTATATTCTACTGTTCTTGTTTGTGTTATTGCTTCTTTTGCTGTATCTATAAATTTTATTAATGCATTTGGATTATCGATATAACCTCCAACTACTTTTCGATGATATACCTCTGCATCTTTTATCATTTTTAAGTGATCAATTACCTTTGCATATTTCGCAATCTTTTTCTTTTTAAAATTAATTGGTTTCATAATACTTCCATATAGCAACGAAGACATCCAAACTATCAACCCTAGAAATAGGATAGATAAAATCCAATGCATTTTTTTTGGAATTAAGTTTACGATTGCATAAGCTATGAAAGCAACAGCAACAACTGCTAATAAAATATAAATAAGTGGACTCATAAAAAATTTTACTTTAAAGGTTATTCGCAAAGCTACAAAAAATAATGTAGTTCAAAAATTTTTTGATAGAGATTATTTATTTACATCTACCAATATACTTCTATCGTCATATAATACATTGAAAATTAACCTCTTTAATATTCTATAAAAATAACATTAAATTCTTCTTACTTATTTACAATACAATTATTATGCCTAAAACTCAAAATAATTTCCATTGTATAAAAACCTCTTATATTCTATGTTCTTTATATTCATCAATTAAATTATCAATTTCTACTTTAACTGTATTTTCTAATAATACACTTGATAATCCTGTAGTATTACCTACTGCTTTCATATAAAAAATATGATAACTTTCGCCTATTAATGCTAATACTGTTGATGCTAATTTCATCCAAGCATCCTTCAATTTTATAGCTACATCTACTTCTAATTCTTTTATTGCTTCTGTTGCTATAATATTTGATATTCTGCCCATCATTGCAATCATCATATTATTTTTAACCTTTCTTTTAATATGTAATATTCCAACAAAAGTTTGCCATTCCCAATATGCAGCATCAAAATCTCCAGTTACCGTTTTAACAATCCAATCTGTCAATGATTTTTCTCTTGCTGGTCGTTCTCCTTCATGAAAAATAGCTGCTGTTTCTGTATGAGAAAATACGGTATCGTAAAAATCTTTTACAATCATCTCTGCTTTTTTAAATAGAAAATCTTTATTTGCTCTTATTGTTTCGATATCGTATGCTGCAAGTCTAGTTTCTTGAGGCATTTGATCTAAAATCTGTTGTGTTATCTCTGCTAACATTACTGTAATTTATTAATTCAATAACAAAGTTATAACTATTTTATCGTTCTTAAGTTAACATTTGTTACATATAAATTATAATATTGACCTCTATTTATAAAATGTTTTTTATTTAATATTTGAGTATCAATCTCTAATTTGTACCTTTGATTTTTTAGTTATTGTATGATAAAAGATAAAACCAAATTTTACTATTTACTTTTAGACAAATTTCCATTTACGGCAACATTATCGCAAGAAAGGTTATTAAAATCTTTAAGTAATTTTTCTTTTGACTGCAATAAAAATAAACTCTTTCTTCTTAAAGGCTATGCTGGAACTGGTAAAACAACAACAATAAGTGCTTTTGTAAATAATTTAGGACAAGTTGGAATGAAATCTGTTTTATTAGCTCCGACAGGTAGAGCAGCAAAAGTTATTGCTAATTACTCTAAAAAACCTGCTTTTACCATTCACAAAAAAATCTATTTATCAAAAAAAGCAAAAGGTGGTAATGTAGATTTTGTTTTAAAACCAAACAAACATACCAATTCAATTTTTATTGTTGATGAAGCGTCAATGATTCCTGATACACCTTCTAAATCTAACTTTTTTGAGAATGGTTCTTTATTACAAGATTTAATATCTTATATCTATTCTGGTACAAACTGCAAACTTATTCTTATAGGAGATACGGCACAATTACCACCTGTAAAATTAGATTTAAGTCCAGCATTAAATGAAAATACGCTAACCTATGATTTTGGTAAGGATGTTACTACTATAGAATTAGATGAAGTGATGCGACAACATAAAGATTCTGGAATTTTAACCAATGCAACCGAAATCCGTACCATTATAAGTGAATATTACAAAGGGATTGGTTTTCAATTTCAATTAAATTTTCCAGATATTTCGAGACTTATTGATGGATACGATATTGAAAATGCAATACACGAATCGTATACAAAATATGGTATTGAAGATACGGCAATTATAGTACGTTCAAATAAAAGGGCAAATCAATACAACCAACAAATACGCTATAAAATTAGAAGTCAAGAAAACGAAATTTCGGTTGGAGATTTTATCATGGTAGTAAAAAATAACTATTATTGGTTAAACGAAAGTGATGCTGCTAATTTTATTGCTAATGGAGATATTTGCGAAATAATGTACATAAAAACATATAAAGAACTCTATAATTTTCAGTTTGCAGAAGTTACTGTTCGTATGATTGATTATCCAAATCAAAAACCTTTCGATACTGTTGTATTATTAGATACTTTAACTTCCGAAACACCATCTTTAAGTTACGAAGAATCTCACAAACTTTATACAGAGATAAGTAAAGATTATGCGCATTTACCAAAGTACAAACAATTTCAAGAAATTAAAAAGAATAAATACTTCAATGCATTACAAATAAAGTTTTCGTACGCTATGACTTGTCATAAATCGCAAGGTGGACAATGGAATACGATTTTTATTGAACAACCATATCTTCCTGATGGAACATCGCTTTCTTATTACAGATGGTTGTATACAGCAATTACTAGAGCACAAGAAAAATTATTTTTAATTGGGTTTAGTGATGATTTTTTTAGATAGCAAAAAATTAACCTTAAAATACTAAAGATCTTAAGGCTAATTACATAGTTAAGGGAAACTACTATAAATATTTTACTCTTTAAATTAGTAAACTATTCAATTATATTAATTCAGATATTTCTGCTGTTGCAGAATCCAAATACATCATTAATAATCCTAATTTTGAGTTGTCATTTGCAATAAGACCAATAATTGCATTTTCTGTTACGTCTTTAAGCAAAATATAACCTTCTTTTGTTTTTATATAAAACTGTTCTACATTTCCTTTATCTAAATCCGAAGAAAATTTTTCTCCCATAGAGTGCAATGATGCTATCATTACAGCTATCCTATCTTCATTATTAGCATTAACAGATGCTATTGATAACCCTTCCGAGTTAACCAATATCGCAGAATTTGAGTTTGTATTCTCAACAAGTCTGTTTAAAACTTCTTCTAATTTATTCATAAATATACTTTTTAAGTTTATGCAAATATAAATATTTTTTCTACTTTTACAAAGTTTTAAATCGTTTATTGATTTTTCAAATTTTATTATCCATGACTCCAAATAAAACTACCAATTCAAAGAATATAGATCAACTAAAAAAAGAGTTGGATATAATGCATAAGCTTTTTGATAATCTGAAATCAAAAAACAAAAAAAATTCGGAGTTAAAAGATCCCATCAAGGAGAAGAAACAAAAATTTAGGACAGATGATAATATTATTTTTAATACACCAACGCTCCCAAAGATAACACCAAAAAGCAAATCTGAGGTTTCCTTAGCTAATATTCAAAAAAAAGAAAGCGATTCCGAAAAAATAATTAAAGACAATTTAAGTAATGTCTCCCAAAAAAAATTAGAAAACAAACTCGAAGAACAGATAGAAAACTCAAACTCTAATACACCTCTAATTACAATTGAATTTGATAATGAGGAATTAAAATCCATGCAAAATACAACTATTGCTAAAGAAGAAATAGTTGCTAAAACTATAATTGAATCCGATAAAAATGTTCTTTCTAAAAAAGAAGTACTAGTTAAAAGGGATACGGAGTTAAAAAAAGAAAGTACGCAAGAAATAGACAAACCAACTATAAATAAGGAGGAATCTATTCGTACAACAAAACCTCAAAAACAAATAGATGAAGAAACACAAGAATCTTACCTTTCTATAAAGGAAAAATTAGAAAAAATAAAAGCCGACATTAAAGAAAGGGAGTTATTGAGAGAGCAAAAATCACAAATAACAACTACAATAACTAAAATAGTTGAGAAAAATAAAGCGAATTCTAAAAAATTAAAATCGGTAACTACAACTACTTTACAACCAAATAAGACTTTAGATACTACAAAAACAGAAATAAAAACTGAAACATCTCTGCCTACCAATATTCTTACAAAAAATAAGGAACAAAAATCCCCAAATCCAAAAGGCGATACTATTAAAACCAAAAAAGAAACGGCTAAAATAACCGAGATAAAAAAACTTCAAGACAAAAATACAACTAATAAGTTCTCTAAGGTAAAAGAGGTTAAACATAAAAATGTAACCTCAAAAAATAACGCCGTAAAAAAAGGTACAACTCTTGTTAAAGCAAACAATAATAAATTAGATGTGCTGTCTATAACCATACTGGTTCTTATTATTGTTGTACTTCTTGTATTTTGGTATTTATATATTAAATAATCCACTTTCCATCTAAACCGAAGCGTTTTTATCTACAAACTATTCTTGAATATACCATCTTATACCAACCTAAGTTTGCTAAATCTTATATTTACAAGAAATAACCAAAAAGAATAAAAGAGGAATAATACCAATTTAATTTCAAAATGCGCTAAATAGATTTGAACTATTTTTATGTTTTACAATCTTGAAATTTCAAGCATAGCATAGCTATGGTTTAAATTTAAAGTGCAGTAAAACGTGAAAAGATAAATAATTTATAACGTATTTTGATGTGGAGTTGGTATTAATTCTTGCAAAAAATTATTCACAATGTCTTAATAAGTTTTTTAAATTTTAATTTTATTACTGTATAAATTGTTAAATATTTGTACAAACAAAATTAGATGCCAAAAAACAAATCTATTAAGTCTGTTTTAATTATTGGTTCTGGACCAATAATTATAGGTCAAGCATGTGAATTTGACTACTCAGGTACACAATCTATACGATCGCTACGTGAAGAAGGAATTGAGGTTACACTAATCAACTCCAATCCTGCAACAATAATGACAGATCCGCAAATGGCGAATCGTGTTTATTTATTGCCCCTTACCACCAAATCGATTATACAAATATTAAAGAAACACCCAAATATTGATTCTGTTTTACCAACAATGGGAGGACAAACTGCTTTAAATTTATGCATTGAGGCAGATGATAAAGGAATTTGGAAGGATTTTAATATAAAAATGATTGGTGTCGATATTAACGCAATAAAAGTTACCGAAGATAGAGAACAATTCCGAATTTTAATGAACAAAATTGGAATTCCACAAGCACCAAGTCAAACCGCAAATTCTTTTTTAAAAGGAAAAGAAATTGCGCAAGAATACGGATTTCCATTAGTAATTAGACCTTCGTTTACACTTGGAGGAACAGGAGCATCTATTGTATATAAAGAAGAAGATTATGACACTTTATTACAACGTGGCTTAGAAGCATCGCCAATCCATGAAGTATTAATAGATAAAGCATTATTAGGTTGGAAAGAATTTGAATTGGAATTACTAAGAGACAGCAATGATAATGTAATTATAATTTGTACCGTTGAAAATATGGATCCTATGGGAATTCATACTGGAGATTCTATAACGGTAGCACCAGCAATGACACTTAGCGATAAAACATACCAACGTATGAGAGATATGGCAATTAAGATGATGCGCTCTATCGGAGATTTTGCAGGAGGATGTAATGTGCAATTTGCAGTTAGCCCAGACAAAAAAGAAGACATTATTGCCATAGAAATTAATCCAAGAGTATCTCGTTCGTCTGCACTAGCATCCAAAGCAACAGGATATCCAATTGCAAAAGTAGCAACAAAATTAGCTTTAGGATACCACTTAAATGAACTAAAGAATCAAATTACAAAAACGACATCTGCCTTTTTTGAGCCAACATTAGACTATGTAATTGTTAAAATTCCACGATGGAACTTCGATAAATTTGAAGGTTCAGAACGCACTATTGGATTACAAATGAAATCTGTTGGAGAAGTTATGGGAATTGGTAGATCTTTTCAAGAAGCATTACACAAAGCAACACAATCGCTCGAAATAAAACGAAATGGAATTGGAGCAGATGGTAAAGGATATACACGTTACGAGGTAATTATAGACAAACTTAAAAATCCGAGCTGGGATCGTGTTTTTGTAATCTATGATGCTATTCAAGCTGGAATTTCTTTACAAAGAATATACGACATTACTAAAATAGACATGTGGTTTTTAATGCAATACGAAGCATTGTATCTTTTAGAAAAAGAAATTACAACCTACCAGTTAGACACCTTACCAAAAAATTTGCTAATGAAAGCAAAACAAAACGGATATGGAGACCGACAAATTGCACACATGCTTCGCTGTTTGGAAAGTCAAGTCTATAAAAAACGAGAAGAATTAAATGTTAGAAGAGTCTATAAATTAGTAGACACTTGCGCAGCCGAATTTCATGCAGAAACACCATACTACTACTCTACCTTTGAAAATAACATGACTGTCTCTGGTACGACATATACAGATAATGAATCGGAAGTCTCCAATAAGAAAAAAGTTATTATTCTTGGCTCTGGACCAAATAGAATCGGACAAGGAATTGAATTTGACTACTGCTGTGTTCATGGTGTATTGGCAGCAAAAGAATGTGGTTACGAAACCATCATGATTAATTGCAATCCAGAAACCGTTTCGACCGATTTTGATATTGCAGACAAGTTGTATTTTGAACCTGTTTTTTGGGAGCACATTTACGATATTATTCAGCATGAAAAACCAGAAGGTGTTATCGTACAACTTGGTGGACAAACGGCTTTAAAATTAGCAGAAAAACTAGAAAAATATAATATAAAAATTTTAGGAACTAGTTTTGATGCTTTAGATTTAGCCGAAGATAGAGGAAGATTTTCTGAATTACTGGTTGATTTAAAAATTCCATTTCCAGAATTTGGTACTGCAAAAAATGCACAGGAAGCTTTAGTAATTGCAGATCAATTAAATTTTCCAATCTTAGTAAGACCGAGTTATGTCCTTGGAGGTCAAGGAATGAAAATTGTTATTAACAAACAAGAATTAGAAGAACATGTTGTCGATATTTTAAGAAAAATACCGAATAATGTATTGTTACTAGATCATTATTTAGATGGTGCTATTGAAGCTGAAGCCGACGCTATTTGCGATGGGGAAAATGTTTACATTATAGGAATTATGGAGCATATCGAACCTTGCGGAGTGCATTCTGGCGACTCTAATGCAACATTACCTCCATTTAATTTAGGCGAATTCGTAATGCAACAGATTAAAGATCATACAAAAAAAATAGCTATTGCTCTTAAAACAGTTGGACTAATAAATATTCAGTTTGCAATAAAAGAGGACATTGTTTATATTATCGAAGCAAATCCAAGAGCATCGAGAACCGTACCATTTATCTCTAAAGCATACAAAGAACCTTATGTAAATTTTGCAACTAAAGTGATGCTTGGACATCATAAAGTAACCGATTTTGAATTTGATCCACAATTAAAAGGATTTGCAATAAAAAGACCTGTATTCTCGTTTGATAAATTTCCAAATGTAAATAAAAAACTAGGTCCAGAAATGAAATCGACTGGAGAGAGTATTTTATTTATAGATGACTTAAAAGACGATCAATTTTACGATTTATACGCTCGAAGAAAAATGTATTTGAGTAAATAATAAATTATTTTTAATGAATAAGAAATATTTCTTAAAATATATATACCTTTGTAAAAAAATGACAAAATGACAAAAATTAAAAACAACATTTCAAAAGTAATTATTTTATTATTTAGCGTATTATTATTTACAAGTTGTAACAAGGATAATATTGAAGAAGAAAGTAATGAGTTTTCGATAACTTCTCTTGAAGAAAGAAATACCGTTTATGCCAAACAAGAAGCTAGTTATCAATTAAGTTTACCTGTAAGTACTATTGGCTACCAAATAAAAGTTATTGCAGATGTTTCTGACAATTTATCATCTACCTTAAATATTGATGGAAATTCAATTGATTTTGATACATTTTCTAATTTTTCTGGTGGTGAATTTAGAATTAATATTACTCCTAATGCAGTTGGTAATACTAATTTTATAATAGAAATTAAAAAAGGAGATGTCGTAAAAACAAAAAACATTACCTTAACTTCTAAAATGCCTGAATTTACAATTCAATTGGATGCTGAAAGTGTAAATGTAGAGCTATCTGAAACAACAAACATAACTGTAACCGTAAATTTTACTGGTGACTACGAACACAATCTAATTTATAAAGCATCTATTTCTAACAATGTTACTTCAAATCCAACGGTATACGAAGAAATTGAAGGTACACCAAAACCAGATTTAGTTTTTGAAATTAGCCATCATCTAATTAGCGAACAAACAGTTACAATAGAGGTTACTAACGAATTTGGATACACCCAAAGTAAAGAGATTGTTATCCATTTTTATTGTGCTGTTGGCAATTGTTAATTAAGCAATAATAATACTTTGTATTTACATTAAAGCTGTTTCATAAATTAGAATTGCAAAAACTCTAATAATTAAAATTAATTTATTATATTTGGATGGTAGTGCTGTTTTACATCTAAAATAACACTACTTATAAAAATTATATCGCAATTATGGCAGAACATACTCTTTTAAATTTAGATTTAGTAGAAACAAATCTAAATACCGCTTTAAATAGTAGCATCATGGATTTTAATAGTTCTATTAATAATAATATTGATGTTTGGGCACAAACCGATTTACGTAGAAATGTAGAAAATCAAATGTCTGAATTTGGTAGTAGTATTAGTTCTAATGGGCGAAGTGGTTCAGGCAATTTTTCTGGAGGAGGTCCTGGAGATGGATTAAAATTTACTATTGGACTCCAAGTAATGATTGGTTATAGTGCAAAACCAAAATGGAAATTAGATGCCAATTTAGGTTATCAAAAAAGATGGAATAATTTTGCCGCAAATGCATCCATAAATGCTTCTTTATACAATGGAGGTTTAGGTACTGCTCATAATTCTAATAAAATGGAATTTGATTTAACTGCTGCTGCAAATATCATTATTGGTCACGGTCATGGAAAACCACTTCAGGCATATACAATAAATAATAATTCTCCAATACCTAACTTAAATGAATTTAAAGATTCTATTCGTTATGGTCAAGCTTTAACCTATAATTCTGCAGTAAATAATAATAATTTTTCATTAGACCATTTACAAAGAGAAGGTTTAGTTGGTTTTAGAGTAGGTAATGTTAACGTTAGTACAAATAACGATACAGCACGTTTTCCATATTATGGAGGTGGTACTGATAAAGGTTGGACTGGCGGAATATCTCTTGTAACACCTTTGTTAGAAGTTGGTTCTCAGACATTTACTGGAGACTATTTTGAACAAGACGATATTAGAACGAATGCCTTAAAATTAAAAATTGAAAATGCAACAAGTCCAGAAGAGAAATCTCGCTATCAAAAAGAATTAGTAGATTTAACGCGTAATTTCTTTCACACACAAACCAAATATCAAAAAAGTCTAAATAAATCATCGTTATACATTAGACATAATAATAACACTATTGATTTTATTGGAGATGCATATTTACAAAATTTTATACATAAAAGTATTAATAATCACATGTTTGAATTTGAACACAAAGCTACCGAAATCTCTATTGGACAAAATTTTTAATACAATAAACTCGTTTAAAGCATAAATAGAAAACGATGCATAAAAAAATAGCACTTTTTATTGTTTTATTATTTTTTATTATTCTATATTCTTGTATTCCAAATAAAAACTATTATTACGAAAATGGAATTACCAAACCAAAAAAATCAAATTTTGATTTAGCAAAATCTCCATATCCATACCACCTAAAAGAGAAGGATTGGATTGATACAAATTCTATTTATGTTACACAATATTACCTAAAATCAAAAGATTCTACACAAAAAATAGTAGAGCAATCTTATTTGCGTTTTTTTAAAAATGGTAGAGTTTCTTCTAGATTTAAGACCATTAAAAATGGAGAATTAAATTCTATTAATTATAACGATTTTGATTATGGTCCAATTGGTTATTACAAAATAGATGAAACAAATAAGATAACTTATGAATTCTTTTTGGTTTATGAGATTGGTAAGTATGTAAAAAAATATGGCTATATTAAAAAAGATCGTATTTTTTTATTTAAACACGCTTATAAAAAATATGATTTTCCAAAACCAAATGCAGATAATTGCCAAATTTATACTCGTAAAAAAGTAACTAATTTAACTCATATTCCTGATTGGTAAAAGGTATTTATTACGTAGTAACCATTTAAAAAGCAATCTAAATTTTAAGTCTATGAAAAAAATAATAATAGTATCCATTATTTTTACAACTTTTAATCTTCTTGCACAACAAAAAGAATATAACTATCAAGAAATTAATACATTATTAAAGGATAATTCAATAAGCAGTAGTCTTAAAGTTCTAGAAATACTTAAAAAAGAATTTATAAATGATTCTATAAGTGCTACATATTGGATAAGTCATGCTAGAGCTTCTCAAACTTTATACAAATCTGAAAAAGCAAAGATAAGTATCGAAAAAGCCATTCAAAAAGATAGCTTAAATGCCGAAATATATTATAAAAAAGGCGTGTTCTATGGAAATTTAAAAGATCCCAAAACAGCCTTAGAAGCTTTTAATAAAGCTATTTTAATTAATCCATCTATGGGTGTTTATTATTACAATAGAGCTATAATTAATCATCAGATATATCAATTTTATGAAGCTGAAAATGATTATAAAAAAGCGATAGAATATAATTTTATTACGGCTCAATTATATAATAATTATGCCAAATTACTTTTAGAGAAAGGTAATTATTATAAAGCTTTACATCAAATAAATAATGGAATTTCTATAAATAACAATTTTTATGAAGCATATAAGACTAGAGCAACTATCAACTATTTTTTACTTAATTTTGATGCTGCATGCGCCGATAAAAAAATAGTTATCGAAAAAAATCCAAACTCGGATATACCATTAATTTTATC
The DNA here is from genome assembly GCA_026988355.1 of Flavobacteriaceae bacterium. Lineage (GTDB taxonomy): Bacteria > Bacteroidota > Bacteroidia > Flavobacteriales > Flavobacteriaceae > S010-17. The sequence goes on along the minus strand of JALSLK010000095.1, from coordinate 6,494 downwards.
AAATAAATTTTGTACTATCTCTAAAAACAAACAACTAGAAATTGCTGCAAAGTCATTTATCCAAAATAATAGTATTCCAACATACAAACAAGCGATTATTGCTTTTACAAAACTATTAAAAAAAGAGAATAACAACAATCCAAATTATTATTTAGATAGAGGTTTTTCTTATTTTAACATTGGTAAATATGATAAAGCAAATAGCGATTTTGATAAAGCAATTCTTTCTGCTAAAGAAAAAGTTGCATTAATTTACGAAAATATCATCTCTCTCTATGCAGACAACAATAAATTAGATTTTGCTCTAAAGTATACAAATAAACAGATTGCATACAACCCAAAAAATCACAAAGCATACAATGCAAGAGGTGTCATTTATTTAACCATGAAGAAGTATAAATTAGCTAAAAAAGATTTTAAAAATACACTTAAAATAAAATCTGATTTTGCAGTAGCTCATGAAAATATAGCCATCTTGTATTTGGAATTAAGTAATTACAAAAAAGCAAAAGCACATGCTCAAAAAGCGATTGACATTAACGAAAATTCTGGTACTGCATATTTTATACTAGGTAAAACAAAATACAAGCTCCATATTACAAATTATTGTGATGATTTTAAAAAAGCAAAACAATTACACAATATGGAAGCAAATACTTGGCTAAAATTATATTGTAAAAAACATGCCACTTCTAAATAAATAGAAATGACCTGTTTTATTAATTATTAATTTTATTATTTACTCAATTTCAATCTTTACTTTAGTAGAATCTTTTTCTATTATTGGTTTCGTTGTTTCTACAGTTACTTTTCTTTTACGATCTTCTTTAGGTTTACTCTCAAATTTATTGGTGGTTTTTGGCTTACAATCCAAGCAATCCAATCCTTCCATAGTCATTTTATAATAATGTTTTATCATTTTCTTATCTCGAATATCTTGTATATTATCCACATCATATAAAAAATACTTTGTAGACTTGTCCAAATATATAGTTTTTCCTTTTGGAATAAATAATGTCATTCTAACATATTGGGATTGGTATCTTCTTTTAATTTCTGATAAAAAGTAAGCATCCAATAATAAATCATTATTACTATTTTTAAATGTGTACACAATTTCATCTGTAAAAGTTTTAGCCTTATCTTTTGTTATTGCAATTGCTTTTTTATACACTTTTAAATACATCTCATCGGTATTACTTGCTCTAATATCTAGACTAACATTTGTTTTATATGCCTTCTCAATTCCATCAACAAAAACAGTTTTATTGTCCGAATATCTTCGTACTTTAAAATCTTCCTTAGGTATCATTTTTATATTTAGTGTATCTAATAAATTGTTTTCTATAGTATGTTTCTGAAAAACACTAAACTTTTTTGACGAATGTGCTCCATATTCTATACCTGCAAAAGCTAAACCCATTATTGCAAGTAACCACACGCCAAATAAGGATAAATTAGTAGCCTTTGAAAAGGGATTTACATTAGATGAAATGATTTTTAGACCTAATTTGAATATCAAAACAAATGGTATTGCGACTGCTACAAATAAAAATGTTATTAACAACCCTAAAGGTATTCTTGATGTATGGAAAAACGGCGGATAATTCGTAAAGTTATCTCCTAAATTTAAAAATTCGATACTTCCTAACGAAAAGCCTCCAATTAAAATTCCGATTAACGAAGCGGCAGATATTACGACTAAAAAAAATCCAATAAATTTCCCTCCAACTTTAAAGAATACAGTAAAAACTCTAGCAAATAAATCTATAATTTCTTGTAAACCAGATTTTACTTTATCTTGATAATTTCCCTTTTTGAATTGTTCAGATACATCATCAATTCCGTCTTTTAAACGTTGAGAAACGTCTGTAAATTCTTCTTTAATTTTTCGCTCTATATTAGAAATATTTACAGCTTCCCCTTCCATTTCCAATTTTTCTGAAGTTGTATTTGCTTCTGGCAATAAAATCCATAATATCGGATATAAAATAACACTAAAACCTCCTATAAGTAATATTAGCCATCCCAAACGAATCCAAATCACATCAATTCCAAAATAATGTGCTAATCCAGAAGAAACTCCTCCTAAAAATTTATCTCTTCCGTCTCTAAATAATTTTTTTGTTTTTTTATTTTTGGTTGAATTAGGTATTTCATCATTAAAAATTTCGGTATCTCCAGCATATTCTTCTGGTCTACCCATCACTTCAACTATCTCTTCGATATCCTTCTGATTTACAACTTGACGTACGTCTTTTATTCTCTCGGATAATAGCTCTCCAATTCTCGATTCTATATCGGTTAATATTTCATCTTTTCCTTTTGGATCGTCACTTAATGAGCGTCGTATAGCATCTAAATATTTTCTTAATTTTTGATATGCATCTTCATCAATATGAAAAAATACGCCTCCTAAATTTATATTTATTGTCTTATTCATTTTGGTTTGATTTAGTTTTTTGTTACAATTTTAACGGCTGTTGATAAATTGAGCCAAGTGGTACTTAATTCTTTTAAAAATAATTCTCCAGTTTCTGTAAGTCCATAGTACTTTCTCGGTGGACCAGAAGTTGATTCTTCCCAACGATAATTTAACAATCCCGCATTTTTAAGTCTTGTTAATAATGGGTAAATTGTTCCTTCTACTACTAATAATTTGGCATCCTTTAATACCGAAAGTATTTCTGAAGTATACGCATCTCCTTTTTGTAAAATGGAGAGAATACAGAATTCCAAAATTCCTTTTCGCATTTGTGCCTTTGTATTTTCTATCTTCATTTAGTTATTTTTTCTTGCAAAAAACATCTGCTATTGCAAATTTATATTTATTCCTCTTTTTTCTGTTTAAAATAATGTTCCAATTATTTCCAATACACTTAACAGTATTTTAATTAATATTTTTATCATAATGGTTATTTATTTTATAAATTTTATTACAAATGGATATTCATAATCTTCTCCTTTATTCGCTTTTATTGCTGCTTGAATTATCAATACTACTTTTATAATTGCAAAAATGCTTAAAATAGATGCAATACTTATAAATCCAAAAAAATGATTCGAATTATATTCAAAATGAAAATTCCAATTATCGTAGCTTGTATAATTTCTAAAATTCTGAAAAAATGTTCCTAAAAAAAACGGTATAATACTCAGCTTTAATAAAAATGTATAAAGTAAATAACTCAAATTAAAATTGATTACATCTTTACTTACCTTATCAATTTGCTTGCTTTCATTTTTTTTAGTTTCACGTATTATTAACGGAATTACTACACTTCCAAATGGAAATATATATCCTCCAAATCCAGATAAATGGGTTAATAAAGTCGTGTTTTTTTCGTTTTGAATCGTCATTTTATTTTTCTATATTTAAGTTTTTACATTTAATTACAGTGCAAACATACAAGCAATATAGTACTATGCAATACAAAGTACTATACTTTAACATTTCTTTAACATTTGTTGGTGTGCAATTTTTAGTTTAATTTGGTCAATTATAACACTAAAAACAGAGGTTTATGTCAAAATTTACAGTAAAGAATATGAATAAATATTTACTCTTTAAAATACCTTCGGCGTATTTTACTGGTATCAGAGTAAGTAAACTAACCGAAAATGAAGTAGTTGCAACTGTAAAGTTTAAATGGGCAAATCAAAATCCTTTTAAATCTATATATTGGGCTGTACAAGGTATGGCTTCGGAACTAACAACTGGTGTATTAGTAATGAAACACATTGAAAAAAGTGGTAAAAAAATCTCTATGTTAGTAACACATCAAACTGGCGATTTTTACAAAAAAGCTACTGGTAAAATTACATTTTCGTGTAAAGATGGACAAGAAATTGCAGATGCTATTGAGAAGGCAATTTCTACTAACGAAGGTCAAACTTTTAATTTAACATCGCATGGCATTAATGAAAACGGCGATAAAGTTTCTTCTTTCACGTATCAATGGAGCATTAAGGTAAAAAAATAATAATACCAATTTAATTTCAAAATGCGCTAAATAGATTTGAACTATTTTTATGTTTTACAATCTTGAAATTTCAAGCATAGCATAGCTGTGGTTTAAATTTAAAGTGCAGTAAAACGTGAAATGATAAATAATTTATAGCGTATTTTGATGTGGAGTTGGTATAAATCTCTTCTAATTTTTTATCAATAATAAAAAAGCACAAACTAAATTTTAGTTTATGCTTTTAAATCTATAAAATAGAAATTATCTATTCTTCTTCTTTACTTGCTACTGGTGCAACAACTGGTGCTGGTGCTACTTTCTTAGGAGCTGCTTTTTTCTTTTTTGCAACTACTTCTCCAATTACTTGGAAAGGAAAATCTACGATTACATCTCTATGCAAACGTATTTTAGCATTGTATTTACCTGTACGTTTAATTAAACCTCCAGCAATAGTAATAAATTTTTTCTCAATTTCGAATCCAGCTTTATCTATTGCTTCAGACAAATTTGCATTACTTATAGATCCAAATAATTTATCTCTATCTCCTACTTTTGCTTTAATCTTTATTTCTAATGCGCCAATTGCTTTTGCTTTCTTTTGTGCGTCTTCTACTACTTTTTTCTCTTTAAAAGCTCTCTGTTTTAAATTTTCTGCTAATACTTTCTTAGCAGATATAGTAGCTAATTGTGCAAATCCTTGTGGAATTAAAAAGTTACGACCATATCCGTTCTTTACCTGAACTAAATCGTCTTTAAATCCTAAATTCTCTACATCTTGTTTTAATATAAGTTCCATACTAAATTTCTTTTTTAATTATTTTAACATATCACCTATAAATGGCATTAATGCCAAATGACGTGCTCTCTTGATAGCTTGTGATACTTTACGTTGATACTTTAATGATGTTCCTGTTAAACGGCGTGGTAAAATTTTACCTTGCTCATTAACTAAATAAAATAAAAAATCAGCGTCCTTATAATCAATATATTTTATATCGTTCTTTTTAAAACGGCAATATTTCTTACGCTCTTTTGTGTCTATTTCTAAAGGTGTTAAGTAACGTAATTCACTTTTATTACCTCCTTTAGCTTGTTGTTCTATACTAGTTTTAGTTCCTTCAGCCATTTTATTTATTTTTAGATGTTGATTTGGCAGCTTTAGCAGCAGCTTTTTCTTTTACTCTTACTTTTCTTTTTTCAGCCCAAGCAGCAGCATGTTTATCTAACTTTACCGTTAAATAACGCATAACGCTATCATCTCTTCTAAATTCTAATTCAAATGCAGAAATTTCTTCTCCTGCAATATTAAATTCAAACAAATGGTAAAAACCAGTTTTTTTCTTTTGGATGGTATATGCTAATTTTTTTAAGCCCCAATCCTCCTTGTACGTTACCTTTCCTCCTTTTGAAGTAAGATAATCCTCGAATTTTTTTACTGTTTCCTTCACCTGAGTATCAGATAAAACGGGATTTAAAATGAAAACAGTTTCGTAATGATTCATAAATATTATTTTAATTTGTTATTTTTAAGTCCGCAAAGATACAATTTAATTTGATTTTACAAATAATTTTATTGCAAATAGTTTGTTATTTAAAAATAATACTTAAATTTGCAAACTCAAAATAGCAATGTCAAAAAGCATTGCGCTAAAAACAAATAAAAATGAAGAAAGGTATACATCCAGAAAATTATAGAATGGTAGCTTTTAAAGACATGTCTAATGGCGATGTTTTTTTAACAAGATCTACTGCAAACACAAGAGAAACTTTAGACGTTGATGGTGTTGAATATCCACTATTAAAATTAGAGATTTCTAGGACTTCTCATCCTTACTATACTGGTAAGGTTAAATTAGTAGACACTGCTGGTCGTATCGATAAATTTAAAGCTAAATACGCTAAATTTAAAAAGTAAATTTCGCTTAGATATAAACATAAAAAATCCCGAAAATAAATTTTCGGGATTTTTTATGCCTTGTTATTTTTAATGTTTTCTAAATTCGTTTCATTTGCTTTTTTAATTGTGCAATTTGGTCTTTAAACATACCATGTTTATCCAATTTTTTAACATCTGCTAATAACATAGTTGCTTCTCTTTTTCTTCGTTTGGTCATAGCAATACCTGCCAATTGCAACTTTGCCATACCAATATCATGATTCATAGAAAGTCCAATTTTTAATGCTTTTTTAAAAAATTTTTCTGCTTGAGTTAAATTTGTTTGAGAAACCATCACTCCTCGTAAAAAATTATAATACCCTTGTTGCTTTGTAATTAATGCAGTTTCTGGATTTTTAATTTTATTTAACCATTTTGTTGCTCCTGCAAAATCTTGTTTTCGCATTCTTAAAAAGGACAATAAAATGAGTTCATTTTTAAAGTAAAAAAACACGAATATTCCTGCAAGTAATAAAATCATTATTCCTGAACCTATATGACCTTGTATAAATTCATATATCGCCCATGCGACTGTTAATCCTGCTAATCCTAATTTTATATTTTTATGGAACATATTTAATCTATTTTTTTTT
>JALSLK010000094.1 GCA_026988355.1 Flavobacteriaceae bacterium | reverse complement strand
GTTGGAATTTAAAAAAGATGATGAAGAAATTAAAACTGGAACTTGAAAAAATATTTAATTATTTAAAATTCCATTTTTTAAGCAAAATTATGTTTCTTAATTTTGACTTCATAAGGAATGACTATATTAGTCAAACAAATGAGTACAACCAACAAAATATTAACCAACGCTTTTAATAAAGCTGAAAATCTTTGTATTAATAAAGATTCTAAACTGATATTTTTTAGTGATATGCACAAAGGCGATAATAGTTATGCCGATGATTTTGCACACAACATGAAAATCTACGAAGAGGCTCTTTTACATTATTACCAAACGGATTATACTTATTTCGAACTTGGAGATGGTGTCGAACTTTGGGAAAACAGCTCCTTTGCTCCTATTTACAAAACATACAAAAGTATTTTTGATTTACAACTTAAGTTCCACAAAAAAAATAGATTACATATACTTTGGGGAAATCACGATATGGTTTTTAAAGATAAAAATGTAGTAGAAAAAATGTTAAATAAATTTTTTATCGACAAACAGTCTAAAGATAAAAAACTTTTGTTTGATGTAGATTTTAAAGAAAGTATTTTACTTAAAATAGAAGGAACAAATAAAAGCATTTTACTTATACATGGACATCAAGCAGATTTTATGAATTATGTTTTTTGGAAATTTAATCGATTTTTAGTACGATTTTTATGGATGCCATTACAAAAAATATTTGCCATTAAAGACCCTACAAGCCCTGCCAAAAATTTTAAAAACTCCATACGAGTAGAACGCAATTTAAAAAAATGGATTAGCCAAAATAACAATCAGTTACTTATTGCTGGCCATACGCATAGACCGCATTTTCCGAATCCTAATGAAATTCCTTATTTTAATGATGGCAGTTGCGTACATCCAAAATCTATTATTGGTATTGAAATTAAAAATTTAGAAATTTCTTTGGTAAAGTGGCATTTAAAAAAGAATACAATTATAAAAGAAATACTCGAAGGCCCAAACGATATTTTATTGTACTAACCTGAGTATTCTATGATTTAAAAAAAGAGGAAAACGCAAAATTATACCAATTCAATTTCAAGCGGACAAAGTGGTAAAAGTTCTAATCTATTAGAAACTTTAATTGGTGTAGATTTAGCTAAGAACATGACTTCTTCTAACACCAAAAGCAAAAAATAATTGCTATAACAATCAAGCATCAACTTATCTTAACGGATAGGTTGGTGTTTTTTTATTTCTAATTATTCTTTAGACGATTCTATAAAAGAATTGGCATCCTCTAAATGAACTGGTACATATTTATTAAAAATATATTTTGTGACAGTATTTAATTTTTTGCCATTAACTGGATGAAATCCATGTGAAGTAAAAAACTCTGCTTCTTTAGAGTTTACTTTACAATACCAATATTTAGGTTTTCCATCTGGATAAAAAATAATTGTACTTCGCTTTAAATCTACTTTTTTCATTGTTTCAAATTCTTTCTTATCCATAGGAATTACTCTTGTTCCATATATAGAATGCCTCTCTTTATCGCATGAAATTTTTACATATTTGGTTTGCTCCCAAACCATACATTCTGTTTTGGTTGTTTTATTTGCAATGGCTATTTCATAGCCTTTTAAAAAAATTACGATAAGCAAAACAGAAGTAATTACAATTATTTTTGAGGAGGAATTTGGTGCTACAAAACCAGAAACCGATTTTCTTACTTTAGAAATAGGTGTATTCTTTTTTTTGTATTCCGAATAATCTTTAAAACCTAAGTATCGGCATAATGCATTAACGTTTTCAGCTGTTAATGAACCCATATCTTCCTTAGACAAAATATATTTATCGTAACTTCTTGAAAGTGTTCTTTCGCTTATAATAATATTAAATTTTTCTTCAATGACATTCACAACATATTTAGATAATGTTGTCTTTGCTTTTGAAGCATACTCCTCCTCTGCTTTTTTAAAAACTTCTTTAACAATTTTAGATATCATACGTACTTTTTTTACAAATATATTCTTTTTTGTTTAAGCTATTCCCTCCTTAGACCCTAGTAACACTAGTGTCATACTATTGTCCATTTATTGTCATATTTCTGTCTTATAAAAAATAAAACACTTGTGATATGTTTGCATCAGCAACGAATTACCGTTATCGATTTGCTATCGTAACACTTGTACAAAATTCGTTGTTTTCGAAAAGTTGTAGTGCAGTTCATGCATAGAGACTGGGAAGTATCCTTACATCCTGCATTACTCTTTTCACTTCCCAAACGAGAGTAATCTCACAATACATAATGAAATGTTTCTGTATGGAAACATCGCATCTGAGAATCTAAAAAATCTCGGACAGCAAACACACATGTTTAATTTTAAAAATATTACAAAATGAAAAAAATTATATTAATACTACTTACGGTTTTCCTCAATGTCACTTTATTTTCTTGTACTTCTATGGAAGATGCCGTTTTAGATGAAAATCCAACAGAACTAAGTCCAACTGGCGAAGATGGAGATATTTTACCTGATGAAGATACAAACGATGGAGATTCTGATGATTAAGGTAAAATTAATTAATATTTAAAAAATAAATATTAATTTAGAGGAATGAAAAAGTTAAAAAAATCATTCCTCTTTTTTTGTGTTATTATTTTTTATCTAAACACAGTTAACAATTATTCGCAACAGGATTTAGATAGTATAAATATCTATTATGCATTAAGTAAAAATGTAGATTCTATCGATTTACAACTAAAATATCTCGGTAAGACAATAGCAATAGCAAAAAAACATAGCATAAATAAAATGTTACTAAAAGGATACAACAGGAAAAGTTTTTTGTTTGGTATAACTAAAGAATACGATAGTGCCATTTACTATGCGAAAATGCTTTTAGAGCTAAGTATCATCACAAAAAATAAAAAAAAACAAGCTCTTGCATATAAAAAATTAGCAGATAATAATAGAGCAACCGATAGTCTACTATTATCACTCGAATTCTATAAAAAATATAATAAAATTAGCATTACCAATAAAGATACTCTTGCACAAATCAAGGCGCTTAGATATATTGCTTTTTTTCAAAAAAAATTTGGTTCTTCTTTTGAGAGCGAAACTACTGCCACTAAAGCACTCAAACTAGCAGATCAATTAGAACTTAATGATGAGCTAATGAAAATTAAACTAGGCTTATATAACCATCTTGGAATTATTTATAAGAAAAGAGGCAATTATAGTGAAGCACTTAAATTATATGACAGAGCATTAAAAGCATCATCCAAAATAACAAAACAGAAACACATCAATACCTTATTAAATAATATAGCAAATACTTATTTAGAACAAAAAAACTATAAGTCCGCTATTCAAATTTTTAGAGAAATTTATAAAAATAAATCAGATACCATAACAATGACAAGAGCATTGAATAATTTAGGGATTGCACAAGCCAAAATGAAGAATCCAGAAGGTCTCAAAAATATAAACAAAGCTTTAAAAATAAGAATTGAAAAAAATGATATTTCTGGCATGTATAATAGTTACCTTCATTTAGCAGAGTATTATAAAGATAGTAACAATATTAAAAGTATTCGCATATATGCAGATAAAGCATATAAATTAGCGGAAAGACTTCATAATAATAAATTAAAAATAGAGGCTTTGTCTTTTTTAATGAATGTAAATAACGACAAAAAAGTTGTAGAATATAAAAAATTAAAGGATAGTATTCTTAAAGTCGAACAATCTAACTCAAATAAATATGCCAATCAAAAATATGATTTAACAAAAAAAGAAAAAAACATAATTAACCAACGATTCTACAAACTACTCTATCTAGCAATTGGAACATTTCTTTTAATTACATTAGTATTCTCTATTATTACCTTAAAAAGGAAAAACAAAAAAGACAAACTCCAGCAAGTATATAAAACAGAAACTCGTATTTCACAAAAAATACACGACGAAGTTGCTAACGATGTTTTTGGCATCATGACTAAATTACAAACTAACGAGTCCGAAAATATGGAGATTTTAGACGATTTAGAACGTGTTTATTTTAAAACTAGAGATATTTCCAAAGAGAATAGCATCATTAATTTTAACGAAGATTTTGGAACTATTCTTCAAGACTTATTGATTAGTTATGGCGATAATCAAGTAAATGTAATCACTCGAAATTTAAACGAAATAGATTGGAAAAGTATTTCTAAACTTAGAAAAACAGTTATTTATAGAGTATTGCAAGAACTTATGACCAATATGAAAAAACACAGTAAAGCAAGTGTTACTGTAATTTCTTTTAGTAATGCAAACAAAAAAATAAATATTGCTTACAAAGACAACGGTATTGGTTGTATTGTAAAAAAGAATGTTGGTCTGCAAATTGTGGAAACCCGTATTAAATCCGTTAAAGGAAGTGTTACCTTTGAATCTCAAACTAACAAAGGATTTGAAGTAAAAATTAGTATATAATGTTTAAAAAAGTTTTAGTAGCCGAGGATCATGAAATCGTTAACAAAGGTGTTATTACAACACTTACAGATTTGGATATTGCTAAAATTGATGCTGTTCAATATTGTGACGATGCCCTTTTAAAAATTAGAAAAGCTATTCTTGACCAAAAACCATACGAATTACTAATTACCGACTTGTCCTTTAACAAAGACCATCGCAATCAAAAAATCCATTCTGGAGAAGATCTTATTGCTACTTTAAAAGACGTACAACCAAATTTAAAAATTATTGTTTTCTCCATTAAAAATCAACTTCAAAAAGTACGTTCGTTAGTACAAAATTACAACATCAATGCGTATGTCTGTAAAGGAAGACGTGGCTCTAAAGAGCTAGCAGAAGCCATACAAGCAGTACATCATAACAAATCTTATTTATCGCCGCAAGTCAATCTTGCATTAAGCTCCAAATCGCATTTAGAAATTGATAATTTTGATATTAATTTAGTACATCATTTGTCCGAAGGGCTTTCTCAAGAAACTATTAGCGAACTACTTAAAGCCAACAAAATCTCTCCAAGCAGTGTTAGCTCTATCGAAAAACATTTAAACACTTTAAAAATACAATTTAAAGCAAATAATAGTATTCATTTGGTAAGTCTTTTTAAAGATTTAGGTCTTATTTGATTTTTTAATTATGGTTTTCCGTAAAAAAAAATCACATACACTCTATATGTTTGCATACTTTATTTTAATAAACGGTAAATGGGAGAATTGTTAGAAACCGATATGATTACAAAGACCTTGAAAATTTTAAAAATTTCAAGGTCTTTATTTCTTTATTTCTTTATTTTCTGTAAATAGAATTTTTAGTTATACCAACCTAAGTTTGCAAAATGCGCTAAATAGATTGGAACTATTTTGATGTTAAGTTGGTATTAAACTCAGATTATGGTATTTTAAAAATCTGCATTGACATCCCAAGCTTCTAAATAATCTGCTACTTTTTTAACAAACATACCACCTAAAGCACCATTTACAACTCTATGGTCGTAAGAGTGAGATAAGAACATTTTATGTCGAATACCAATAAAATCTCCGTCTGGTGTTTCAATAACAGCAGGCGTTTTTCGGATTGCTCCTAAAGCCAAAATACCAACTTGTGGTTGATTAATTATTGGTGTTCCCATGATGGATCCAAATCCGCCAACATTGGTAACAGTATACGTTCCACCTTGAATATCATCTGGACTTAATTTTCCTGTTCTTGCTTTTTTAGCTAGGCTATTTACTTGCTTCGTCATACCTACTAAATTTAATTGGTCTGCATTTTTAATTACAGGCACTATTAAATTTCCATCTGCCAAAGCTGCTGCCATTCCTAGATTAATATTTTTTCGTTTTATGATATTATCGCCATCAACCGATATATTTATTAAAGGGTAATCTTTTAATGCTTTAGCAATCGCTTGCATAAATATTGGTGTAAATGTAATTTTTTCTCCTTCTCTCTTTAAAAAGTCATCTTTAATTCTATTACGCCATTTTACAATATTAGTCACATCTACTTCTACAAAAGATTGTACATGTGCTGCTGTTTGTACAGAAGCAACCATATGATGAGAAATCATTTTCCCCATACGTGTCATCGCAATAATTTCGTCTCCTTCTTGTAAAGAAATTTTTGATTTTTTTACCTCTTTCTGTACCGATTTGACTTCGTTTTTTACGGCAGCTGCTACAGAAGATGCTCCAGTTATTGCCGCAGAAACTTTTTCGGCTACCTTTTGCGGATTTGCTTTTTTAGCTTCCAAATAGGTTAATATATCCCTTTTTGTAACTCGATTGTCTTTTCCTGTACCACTAATTGCTTCTAACTCTTCCATCGTAATTCCTTCGGTTTTAGCAATATTTCGTACTAAAGGCGAATAAAATTTACCACTTTCTCCAGTCTTTTGAATGGTTAAATTTGGGATTATTGAAGTTGTAACAACTTGTTTTACTTGCTTTTCGATTGCAGCTGCTTCGTTTGGAATTTCTATCTTTTCTTTTGTGATTTCTGGTGTTTCTACTTCGCCTCCTTCGGTTTCTATTATAGCAATTGTCTCTCCAACTGCAACAACATCGTCCACAGCATATTTAATTTCTATTAATGTACCTGATACTTCGCTAGGCACTTCACTATCTACTTTATCTGTAGCAATTTCTACAATTGCTTCGTCTAATTCAATACTATCTCCAACTTCTTTTAACCAAGATGTAATCGTTGCTTCTGCAACACTTTCTCCCATTTTGGGTAATTTAATCTCAAATTTTGCCATAATATTAACCTTGTATTTTCAGGGCGCAATTTACAAATTATTGATGATGTGAAATAATTTTTTTAATTTAATATTAGCCCAATTAATTAAGGATTTTTTAATCGTTATTATTTTAATACGAATCCGATAATTAAAATCATTAATCAAACCAACAGTAGATTATTTTACAATAATTAATTTTTAGATAACTAATTTACTAACTTTGCTGTATCTTTATAAAATAAATGAAATTTATATATTCGTTAAAATATTTTTTTGAACTACATGGATTTAATGTATTGTCTCGTTTTGCTGACCGATTAGGAATGCGTGCAAAAAATGTACGCCTTTTTTTTATTTACATTTCCTTTGTTACTATTGGTCTTTCTTTTGGAATATATTTAACTTTAGCCTTTCTTTTAAAACTAAAAGACATGGTTTATACCAAACGAAGCTCCGTTTTTGATTTATAAATAGAATACATTAATTTCTATCAAGAAAAATAATATGAAAATGAAAAGTAAACTTTTTCGTGTATTACTTTTAGCACTTTTGCTAATTACTATTGGTGTGATTGGTTACATAAGTATTGGTGATTATAGTTTTGTTGAAGCATTGTATATGACCGTTATTACTATATCTACGGTTGGTTTTGGAGAAGTCCATCCATCTAATGATTTTGAGAAATTATTTACCATTTTTCTCATATTAACCAGTATTGGTATTTTTGCATATATTGTTTCTGTACTTACAGAATATATTGCTAATGGGAAATTTTTGGACGAATTAAAATTAAAAAAAATGCATACTAAAATTCAAAATTTAAAAAATCACACCATTGTTTGTGGCTATGGTAGAAATGGGAAACAAGCTGTAAAAAAATTAAACAATTATCAAAAAACTTGTGTTATTATCGAAGATGATGATGACGTTATTAAAGAAATTGAAAAAGCTGGATTATTGTATGTTAAAGGCAATGCAACCGACGATATTGTTTTAGAAAATACAAATATTAAAAATGCTTCTTACTTAATTACTACTTTACCTAGCGATGCTGATAATTTATTTGTAATCCTTTCTGCAAGACAGTACAATCAAAAAGCAACCTTAATTAGTAGGGCCTCGAATGAAACATCGGATAGAAAATTACGCATTGCTGGTGCAGATAATGTTATTATGCCAGACAAATTAGGTGGCGATCACATGGCTTCGCTAGTTGTCTCTCCAGATATTATTGAATTTGTAGATAAATTATCTTTAAATGGCGATTGCGATACTAATTTAGAAGAAGTCATTGTTGCTAATTTACCTAAAGAGTTTATAAATAAAACACTTCGAGATTTAGACTTACGTAGAAAGACTGGCTGCTCGGTTATTGGCATGAAAACCTCAAATAATGAATATATTATTAATCCTGAATCGGATCTTAAATTACATCCTAATGCAAAATTAATCGTCTTAGGAAAAGAAGAAGAAATTAAAAAGTTAAAAGCTCTTTTCTAAAAAAATATTACATGCAAAATATTAAAATAATACTAACTGGTAGTAATGGTTTACTTGGACAAAAATTAGTGTCTCTTTTTGTAACTAATCATTTTGATGTTTTTGCTTTTTCTAGAGGTAAAAACAGAAATTTAATCACAAATAATTATTCGTACTTTAACGTTAATATTACTAATTTTAATAAAGTTAGTACACTTATAAAAAAAATTAAACCTCATTTTATTATTAATGCTGCTGCAATGACAAACGTAGATGCCTGTGAACTTAGACACCGAGAATGCGATGAAATAAATGTAAATGCTGTTAAAAACTTAGTCCAAGTATGTAAAGAAATTAACGCACATCTACTTCATATTTCTACCGATTTTATTTTTGATGGCACAAAAAACAACTACAAAGAAAACGATTGCACTAATCCTGTAAACTATTATGGTTTATCGAAGTTAAAATCTGAAAAATTAATACAGAAAAGCACTATTGATTATACTATTTTACGAACTATTTTAGTATATGGAGTAGTTGCTAACACAACTAAAGGAAATATTGTTTCTTGGGTAAAAAATTCGCTTGAAGCAAAAAAACAAATTAAAGTGGTAACCGATCAATATCGAATGCCAACTTTATCGGATGATTTGGCACAAGCTTGTTTGTTGGCTATCCAGAAAAGAGCAATTGGTATTTTTCATATTTCAAGTAATGAGTTATTAAATATCTATGAAATTGCCTTACAAATTGCGACGACTTTTAATTTAGATAAAAATTTAATTCTTCCTATACGAACCGAACAATTAAATCAAACTGCTACAAGGCCTCCAAAAACTGGATTTAATATTGATAAAGCTGTACATGAATTGGGCTTTAAATCTGCTAGTTTTAAAGAGCGATTATCCGTTTATAAGAGTCAAGTTAAATAGGACGATATATAGTTCTCACTACAAAACATTATTCGGTAAAAAAATAATATATTCGCAACATAATACATCTGTACCATGCGAATTGATATCATAACAGTATCTCCAGAATTAATTAAAAGTCCTTTTGAACATTCTATAATAAAACGTGCAATCGACAAAAATTTAGCAGAAGTTCATTTTCATAATCTACGAGATTATGCCATTAACGATTATGGAAAAATAGACGATGCTCCTTTTGGTGGTGGAGCTGGTATGGTTTTAAGAATTGAACCTATCGAAAAATGTATCCATAAGTTACAACAGGAGCGCAACTATGATGAGATAATATATACTACGCCTGATGCACAAATATTTAATCAAAAAACTGCAAATAACTTATCTTTAGCTGAAAATATTATTATTTTAACTGGACATTACAAAGGTGTTGACCAGCGTGTTCGTGACTTATTTATTACTAAAGAAATATCGATTGGCGATTATGTTCTTTCTGGTGGCGAATTGGCTGCTGCAATAATTTCGGATGCTATTATACGATTAATTCCTGGTGTTATTGGCAACGAAATGTCTGCTCTAACAGATTCTTTTCAAGATAATTTACTTGCTCCTGAAGTATATACAAGACCTGCTGAATATCTCGGTAAAAAAGTACCTGAGGTATTATTATCTGGAAATTTTAAAAAGATTGATATTTGGAGAGAAGAAAATGCGCTAGCTCGTACTAAAAAAATAAGACCTGATTTATTGTAATACCAAATAAATTTTACAATAATAAATTTAATACCCAAATAGTCGTTTAAAAAAGGATTTTCGCTCCATTTTAGTTATTGGTTTTTCTATTTCATTTTCATTGTCTACTACTGTATCTAATTCAAGATTATCAATAATTAATTTCTCAATAAAATCATCATAATTCGTATTTTTACCCTCAAAAAACCCATTCAGAAATCTTTCGGAAGCTTCCACTCCATTAGTATCTTCTATATTTCTTAATTTTCTATATAATGGTATTACTGCCTCAATTGCTTTTCTAGGAGCTGGTTTTCTATACGCTTTATAACCTATAATATTTCCTTCTTTATCTTCTTTAATCACAAAATCTGTAATTACCCAATAATACCTACCTGTTTTTGCTAAATTTTTTACTACAGCTATAATATTTTGCTTATTCTGAATCCTTGTCCACATTAATTTAAATACCACTCTTGGCATATCTGGATGCCTCACTATACTATGAGCTGCATTTGATAATTCGTGTTCTTCGTATCCAGAAACCGCTACAAAATCTTCATTACAATATTCAATAACTCCTTTTGCATCTGTTATACTCAGTAAGACTTTATCATTATCGAGTACAATCTCCTTATCAACAGGAGTTGGTCTCATCATTCTTGGTTTTCTTTTTTGATTTTCGAAACTTTGCCAAAAATTACTTTCAGGATTATTTTTTACTTCAAATTCCATATTATTTTCTTACATAGAAAGTCAAAATTATATCAATTCTCTTTTTCTATCTATGATATAAATCATAAAAATGCATTATATGCACTTATTGCTGCTAATACGACAAACAATCCTGCTAATATATAATTGATATTTTTTGCTATAAACTGTGCTTTTTCTGCTATTTTTTCTGCAAAAACAGCATAGATGGCAAACAAAGAGAAAGCTCCTAATACTGCTCCAACAACATATACTAAAGAGTATGGTATTTCTAATTTCATTCCGAAACCTTCGCCTAATTTTGCCATTGCTAAATAAAATGGTACTGCTAACATGTTTAAAGATGACATTCCCATTCCTACAAAAAATGTACTTCCTTTTTTATCTTTTCCTTCTGCTTTAAACTTTTTACGTGCTTGCATCAAAAAGAAAAGTGCTAATCCTAACAAGACAAAAACAGCAGCTGTTTGTAGTTTTTTAATAATATCTGGTGTAATTTTATTCGCAAAATAAATTGCGATAAATGCTTGTACAGTAACTACCGATGCTGCTCCTGCGGCAAATTGTAAACCTGCTTTTTTTCCTTTTTCAATACTAGTCCTCGCTGCTGTCATATTGAGCATTGAAGGCGCTATAAGTCCTACAAATGCTGCTAAAAACCCAACAATTAACGGTAATATATAGTTCATTTTATTTTATTTTTGTTGCTATTAATATCTACTATTTTTAATAGTGAACCTAATAAAACTGTTACATTAAATTAGGCTCACAAACTACTAACTAAAAATCAATTTTTATCGTATTTTACGATTTATTTGGATATGCAAATTTCGGTACTGGCATTGGTGCATCTACGCCTCCTATTTTGCCATCTTCTTGTTCTGCTTCAATAATTCCTTGTATATCTTCTGTATTTAAGTGTACTAATTGTACTGGTTTTAATCCTATATTTTTTGCTCCTTTTTTTAATAGGTACCGCAACAATACTACTAATAGTATCATCCATACGAACATGATTCCTTTTTGAACTGTTGGATTATCTGATATTAGTGAATACAATTCTCTTTTATCGGATATTAACCCTGGTGTACCGTCGTCGTGTGTGCCAAAAAGAACTGTTGCGTTTAATAAATCGTGGTGTGCTTTTGGAAATAATGTATATGGTAAATATCCTACTGCAAAACCAATAAACCCAACTAAGGTATTGATGTATCCCATACCTATTCGCATGTACGATCTAATTTCGCATCCAATTAATGTTACTGCTCCAAACCCTAAAGATAAACCTCCTAAAAAGTTACCTGCTGTTAATCCTGCTTTTAGACCTGTTCCTAATTTTGGCGAAATTCCAAAGAATGTCCAAGCGATTAGCATAAATCCTAACATTAACACCCAAGTTGTAACTACTCCTATAATTGGCGAATAGGAGCGCATTAAAGTACGTGTAATTTTTGGCACTCCCATTTTGGCATATTTTTTATCTTTTTTTGTCATATCTCCTGCTGTTTCTAACGAAACTAAAGAACACTCGGTACCGTAACCTGATTTTGATAATGCTATACCTGCAACAATTCCTGATAATAAGGTCATTATTACAAATAATGTACTTTTATCTGCTATGGATTTTCCAAATGCTAATGCTTTACCTCCTGAAAGGTGCTTCATTGTTTCTGTTCCTGAGATTGCTCCATATAAAGCTGCTCCTAAAAATATTACTGTAAATGAAAGTGCTATCCAAAATACAGGATTTTTTTTCCAGTTATAGCCTTCTTTATAAGTAGCTTGTTCTCCTTTATCTTTATTTGCTATTACATAAGCCTTTGTTTCTTGATGTTTAAAATAATTGGCTAATCCTAATTTTTCCATTACAAAAAAACCTAATGCTCCTCCCATTGCCATAAAAATAACAGAACCAAAAGAACGAATACCCATAAATGGTATTCCTCCCATAAGATGTGTTAGTGTACAGCCTCCTGCTAAGCGAGTTCCATAACTAAAAAAGGCTCCTCCTATAAAAGAAACTATTAATGCTTTTTTAGAATAGTGTGCCCATGCTCTTGTTTCTCCTTCCATCATAGTTACAATCCATCCTCCCAATATCATTCCTACAATTGGCCATCCTATTCCTGGTGTAAAAACACCTCCTTCTGGTATAATATTTCCTGCTGCATCTACTCCATAATTACCATATAATTCGGAATATATTCCAAAAATATTATTTAGAAATACTTCCAATCCTCGAAACATTCGTCCTAAATCTGTGGTTACGCTAATATGCATCAATGTATTTTCTTCGGCAGGAACTCCATCGCTTGCCTTATATAAATAAATACCTATCATGTAAATTATTTGTGCTACTGCAAATAAAACTCCTGCGTAGACATAAGACCATTGGTTTTTAAATATTTTTTTTATTGAAAATTTACTCATAATTTTATTTTTTTTGAGTTATTATTTAGCTTAAAAATCCAATTGAACTCTAAATAAATGTTGTCCTAAGTTTCCTAAAATATCATTTCCATCGTCTGTTATTACATAGTTATACATCACACGCATGTGAGAGTTTAAGTACCAATTTAATCCTAATGAAATATTATTGATATCGTATTGTGGATTCACTTTTTCCATAATTAATGTCTCTGGATTTAGTCGTTCTAAATTAATAACATCTTTAGATGTGCGCATGCTAGAATAACGTGCTAAAACTTCAATTGCTCCAAAACCTCCATTATCGATATCGTTCTTGGGTTTTACTCTTCCAAAAGCGGCGTGTTTATATGGTCTATATTCTCCTGTAATAAAATAAGATGCAAATGCATAATAAGCGGTCATTTTATAATCTTTTTCTGTTGCATTTAAGGTTTGCTTTTTATATTCTCCTTGTACTGAGATAGGTCCGAAAGTTGTTCCTAATTCAAAACCCAAATCTTTACGATTATCGGCACCATCAAAAACATAATGGTATTTGCTTCCCATGTGATTTTCTGGTCTAAATTTTAAATCTTTGTATGGTCTACTGTCATAATTAATACCTAAGTGTACTATTTGTTTTTTTTCTTTATTATTAATTACCGTTCCTGTTACTCTTGCAACAAAATTCATTCCGTCTTCTAAAGATGTATCTCTAAAGCCTTCATTATCAAATCCATTATTTGTATATGCCATTTGCAATGACATTTTACCGTGTAGCAGTCCAAAATTCTCATAATGAAATCCAGATCCCCAACGAAAATTTTGTAAGGATGTAAGCATAGCTCTATCAAAAAATGCCATGTACTTACTACTTGTTTCCATATCTAAACTTGTTGGTTCTGCCAAACTACCAAAAGCAAAATTTCCATACTTTCCTGCTGTATATTTTATATATACATCTCTAAAACCTAGTTCTCCATGCGCAAAATCTGTTTCTACCTTATACTTTACATTTTTTGCCACATTACCTAACACCGAAAAATGCACTCTTCTAAATTCATTATCATTAAAATAGTTATCTACATTATTTCGTTTTAAAAATTCAAAGTCATATTGAATACGTCCATTTATTTTTAGGGTTGGTTTGTACTGTTTTTTTGTTTCTTTTGATTCTTGAGCATGCATTCCAAGCCCAAAAATTACTACCAATATTAATATTATTTTTTTCATTGTATTATGTTTTATCTGGTTTTAGTATTTCTCTATGCAAATTTCCAACTAAATTTTTATTTTTATTGTAACTTGAGTTACAATAAAAGATAAATAACTCTTTTACTTTTGTACTGTTATAATATAAATGCAAAAAAAATGAAAACATATAAAAACATACTGCTCACTCTTATGATATTTACTTTTGTTCTATCGTGTAAAAATGCAGATGAAATAAGAAAAAGAGTTGAAAATGAAAAGCCTATAGCGATTGCACAGGTCGTAAAAGCTATTAAACCAAACCATCTTGGTACTATTAAAAAAATGGCTGTTACTAATTTTGAACTAGCATTAAAGACTGCTATATTGGTAGATGTTAGAACTCCTGAAGAATTTGCTGAAGGGCATTTAAAAGATGCTGTAAATATTAACTTTAAAAAAAGGACTTTTCCTGATTACATCAATGCTATCTCTAAAGATAAACCTATTGCCATTTATTGTAGATCTGGTAATCGAAGTGGTAAAGCTGCTCTTATCATGCAATCTTTAGGGTTTAAAAATATTTATGATTTAGATGGTGGTTTTAAAGCTTGGAATATTGCAAAAAAAGAGATTCGTAAAACGGATAACAATGCTAACAAAAAATTACAAGCAATCCTTAAAAAAGGAAATTTAATAGGAAAAACTATTGTCGGAAAAAACCACCAAATTAATGTTACAGAATTTGAAAAATTAATTAAATCTGGCAACGTTACTTTAGTTGATGTTCGTAAAGCAGATGAATTTGCTAGTGGTTTTATTGATGGTGCTATTAATGTAGATTGGAAAAATAGACATTTTTCGGATAACGCTTTAAAGAACATTACAAATGATAAACCTGTTGCTATTTACTGTAGATCTGGCAATAGAGCTACTAGAGCGATGTATGCTATGGCTGCTTTAGGTTTTACTGAAATTTACAACCTAAAAGATGGATTAAATTCATGGAATACTGCTAAATTACCTTTAAAAACTTTAGAGGTTAAAGGCGATATTAGACATTTAGATGTGGCTAATTTTAACAATGCAATTAAAGGGAATATTGGTACTTTAATTGATATTAGAACTCCTAAAGAATATGAAGATTATCATATTCCAAATGCAATAATGATTGACTATAAAAACGACAACTTTAAATCTGAATTTGAAAAATTAGATAAGAAAACTCCTGTTTTAATCTATTGCCGTTCTGGTGGAAGAAGTGGCCGTGCAATGAAAATTTTAGAAGAAATGGGTTTTAAAGTTTACAATTTAGATCATGGTATAAAAGATTGGAAGAAAAATAAAATGCCTGTTACTGGTAAAAATCTACATGGTTCTCATGGTGGCGAAGAGGGTTGTTAATATTTTGAATTTATTTTTCTGAATAGGATTTAACGATTTGTGTAAACGTAGTTGCGGATTTCAAGGCACTTTCTATCAATTTATCACAAAACCCAAAATTACGTTTACATTTTATCAGAGGTTGGCTTTACTTGTTTTCATTTTCAAATAGTAATAATAAGGCACCAATAATTGTACTATTTTTAAGGAATGAAACCATTTCATATTGTTGATTTATCATCTCTATTTCAGTTTCTGTTGGTAATGTCCAAAAGTTATGAAATATAAATGTTGCTGGTATTAAAAACACCAAAAGTAAGACAACACCAACTTTGGTCTTGTAATTAGTTATTACTGATAATCCTCCTACTACTTGAAAAATTATTGCCATTATCAAGAAAAAAGGAATATATATCATATTATGGATTTCCATATAATTTATAGTCTTTTGCCAATCTCCAATTTTACTTAATCCACTTGCAATAAAGATAAGGCTGAAAAGAATTCTTCCTGTTCTGTTGATGTATTTGTTTATTTTCTTCATTTTTTGTTATTTATTAGTTCGGTAAACCTTTTGACCATAATTCAGCAATTCCTATGCTTGAATTTTGATAATTTATATGTAGTGCTTTTTTGTTTCTTTGTTCGCAAAATTCTCTATCTGTATTAAACAATGACTTTGCAAAATTTCGACCTGCCATTGTTATTATGGTAGTTTTTTCAAACCTTAATTTTTGGAATTTAATAAAGGCTTCTTCCATATTATTTTCTATGTCTAATATGTTTGAAAAATGAAAAGCATCTTCTATTGCTTGACAAGCTCCTTGTCCTGATGTCGGTAGCGCCGAATGTCCTGCGTCTCCAATTAAACAAACATTTTCTTTATGCCAATTTGTTATAGGATTGTGGTCGAAAACTTCAATATATTTGATGTTTTCATCTTTAGTTGACTGGATAATAGTCTTAATTTTTGAAGACCAATGTCCAAATAGTTTAATTAAAATGTCTTTATTATCTTCCTTTTTATAAGGTGAATTAAGTGGTAATGATTTTGCTCCTGCCCAATATCCTTTATACTTACTGATTGGCACAATACCAAATCGTTCTCCGCAACCCCAAAAATCTAGAACGTTATTTTCTGTAAAAATGGGCTCATCACTTTCTAAAATACCTATCCAATTCACAAAATTCTGATAGACTGGTTTGTTATTTCCATTTACATATTTTCTTGCAACTGAGTTCATTCTTCCGTCTGCTCCAATGATTATGTCAGCAAAAACAGTTTTATTATTGTCAAAATAGATTGCTTTGTTTTTTATTTCGGTTGCTTTATGATGGTACAGAATTTCAATATTTAAGTTTTTTATTTTTTGTATTAAAATTTCTTGTAAATCTTTTCTACTTATTGAAAGGCTTTGAAATCCTATTTTTTTATCAATTTCATTGACATTAATTGCTCCTAAAAATTCATTCTTTTTAGTTAATCGTTGCATTTCATTTATTTTTCCACCTACTTTTTCAATTTCATTCAATAGACTTAATTTATCAAGTATATTAGTAGCATTTGCCCATAAAACTATTCCTGCACCAATTGTAGTTGCGGTTTTTCTTCTTTCGTATATTGTAATGTTTTGAAATCCTTTTTGATGTAATGCAATTGCCGTTGTTAATCCGCCTACGCCTGCTCCCAAAATGATTATTTTATTTTTTTTCATTTCTCTTCTGTATTATTCCTATAATTATTTTACTTTTGTTTTGCAAGCAAAAATAATTAATTACTTGCAATATGCAAGTAATAATTTTAAATATTTTATTTATGACACAAAATAACCAACCAAAGTATCGATCAAATTGTCCAATAAGTTCTGCCTTAGATATTATAGGTGATAAATGGTCTTTATTGATTATTAGAGATATGATGTTCGCAAATAAAAAAACATATAGTGATTTTAGTAAATCCTCTGAAGGAATTGCAACCAATATTCTTTCGAGTAGATTATTAATGTTAGAACAGTTAGGATTAATAAACAAAGGAAAGTTAGAAGGAAATAAGAAAACAAATATTTATAGTCTAACCAAAAAAGGACAAGAATTACTTCCTATAATTTTGGAAATCGCTCAATGGTCTGATAAGAATTTAAACGAACATTTAAAAGATGGTGCGAAACCATTTGTGCATAAATTTAAGTCGAACAAAGATGATTTTATCAAGAATATGTATCATTATTTTGCTACACGTGAGGCTTGATTTAGGAAATTTATGATTTTTTTCGGATTAAAAATCTACTTGTAATCGCACTTGAAAAATGGATGCTTGACCTCCTTTTTTAACATCTACAAAAATATTGTTAAAGGTTATTTTTGTCGCTGGATTCAAATACCAATTTAAACCTAATGTTATATCACTCTGCTCTCCTCCAAAAACATCTTTACTGTTGTAATCAGAATTAGAATAACGCAAGGCAACTTCCCAAGCTCCTATTCCTTTATTTTCTTCAGTTCCAAAATTATTAGTAGGTATTAATCTATCAAAACCTGCATAAGAATTTTTGTATTTTTTATATTCTCCTGTTAAAAAATAACTAACTTGAGAATAATAACTATTAAAATTATACCTAACATCCGAATTTACATTGGCAATTAAATATTCTGCCTGAGCTATAAAAGGTCCATGTACATAAACAAGCTCTAAGTTTACTAATTTTACATTATTTACATGTTCCATAACACCTGTATTTATATACTTTACACTACTTAAATGCGCTTCTGGTTTTGATGCTATTTTATACTCTTTACTATCAAAAACTCTATAACTATTAAGATGCTCCTACATGTAAAAGTCTTTTTTTATCATTATCTCTAATTGGTAAACCTGTAACTCGTCCTGTAAATACAAAACTATCGTTTGCTGCTTTATCATTACCTGTTTTAGTATTTGCATTTCGAAAAAAACCTGCTTGAACTCCAATTCTTTTATCTCTAAATTCATTAAATAATAAAAGCCCATTATTTCGAGTTGGAACATAATCGCTCATTAAAGAACGCTCCATAAATGTAATGTATTTGCTACTTGTTAGCATTTCGAATCTAAAAGGTTCTTTAACATGACCTACTCGTAAATTTCCAATTACTGGAATATTTTTTATTCCGAAATAAACATCTTTTAAAGCGACTGCTCCTCCTTCAAAACCCAAATCTAGCTTAAAATCTACGTTATTGTAAATAGAACCTGTAAAAAATAATCTTGCTCGTCTTATTTCTGTAGCACTCGTAGTTTGTAATTCTCCATAAATCAAATCTAAATTTTTATCTTGGCTCATAAATGCATTATCTAACATTAGCCTTCCTCCAAACTTAAACTTTAAACTTTTATCTTTGTTTTCTACTTTAAATCCATTTTTCCATGTAAATAAAAATGGATTTTCTTGTGCTTTTATCTTTAAACTTATTAATATTATAATTATTAATACACTTATTTTTTTGGTTCTAATTTTGTCTCTCATTTTCTAAGTTTATTTAATAATCATCTTTTTAGACAAGGTTTGATTTCCTATTTTTATTTTATAAAAGTATACTCCTTGCGATAATTTATTTTCGGATAATGCTATTTTAACAATATGCTTTCCGAATAAAAATTTCTTTTCACGAAACAGAACTGCTTTTTTTTCTCCTAATAAATTATATATTTCCAAACTTACTTTTTCTTCTTTTTTTAACTTAAATGAGATATACGTTTCTTCTTTTGCTGGATTCGGGTAATTTTGTTGCAATTCGTAATTAGCATTAAAATAGTCGTCTGTTGTGGCTATAGCATTATCGTTAATTAACGCTGTCCAAATACTAGAATCTCCGTTATGAACTCTATTCCATATTGGTCTTATTATACCATTATGTGCTGCGATATTTGTATAATCTCCAAAAAAGACATTGGATGTTGGTATAAATGGTGTTTCGCTTATTAATATATTCTGAAAGCTATTTCCACCATCTGTAGATCGTGCTAAATATACGTCTGTACTATTATCAGTATGGTTTCTTCTATCGTAAAATACGATATATATGTTGCCGTTTGTTTGATCGATATCCATCCATGTAAAAAATTGTTGATTTCCTACTCCATCGTCGTTAACTCGTATTGGTGCACTCCAAGTTGTGCCATTATCTGTTGATTTTTTTAACCAAACATCTGTATCGTCGGTACCATTTCTTTGATCCGTCCAATTTATATATATCGCACCGTTATTTACTCCTCCACTTATATCGCATACTGTTATTGGAAATCCGTTTGCCCTATCTATTCCTGGAATATTAAAGTTCCAACCTCCTGGCATATTACTTACTAAAACTTCTTGTGCTAACCAAGTATTTCCATAATCTGTTGAACGATTAAAAACAATTCCGTTTGGTCCTGCCCAAGAGACATATATTTCGCCATTTACTCCTATCGTTGGCACTGCGCCTTCTACCGTTAAACTATCATCCATACAATTACCATCTACTTCATTAACTGCAACTGGCACAGACCATGTTTGCGAATTATCTGTTGATTTTGAAAATAATATTCGTGTCTTACAAGTTGTATTTGTGCTGCCATACGTATCAAATTCTGTCCAGAATACATAAATATTTCCATTATTTCTATCTATTTGCGCCCATTCTTTATCTTGATCTTTTGCGGCATTTAATCCAAAAAAAGTACCATTGTTAAAACTCAAGCCATTGTCTGTTGATTTCTGACAAACGATTCTGTCCAACCAACTTCCACTCTGAGGGTTTGATAGATGAAAAAAATAAAAATTACTCGAATTATCTACAAGTAAGGATGGGTCTCCCCAAACTCCATAGGTAGAACTTAATGTGTTTTTAGACCATGTAATTCCTGCATCATTACTTACATAATAATTATTGATATTTGCTGCTGCAAACATAATATTTGTATTATTTGGGTCAATTACAATTGCTGGTTCATTTGGCACATTTTGATTGCTAATCATAACATTTGTAAATTGTGCTTGTGTCGTTATCGTAAATAATAATAAATAACTGAATAATTTCATTATTTTTCTTTTAAGATTAATGCTGCGATACTTTTATCTTTATCGTTTAACTTTTCGTGCCATTTTGCGGCATTATTTTCATCTTTTTTTATAGCATACTTCTCTAGTAGTCTTGCTGTTTTTACTTTGTCTTTATATCCCAAACCATTATAGATAACTTTTCCATTTGCGTCTATAATAAAAATGCTTGGAATACTTCGCACTCCATATTTTGTTGCAATAGATTTTTCTTCGTCAATATCAATTTTAACAGATACAAAGTTATCCATTAAATCTTTCACTTCATTTTTACTCCATGTATCTGCATCCATTTTTTTACATGGTTCGCACCATGTTGCCCAAAAGTCTACTAATATTAATTTATTAGATGCTAATGCTAATTTTTTAGAATTTTCTAAGGAATGCATCCTATTTTGTGCTCCAATTGTAAGTGTATACAATCCTATTACTAATACTGTTGCTATTCTTTTCATATTATATTGTTTTTAGTTTTAATTATTAAGAAACAAATTAGAGATAATTAGTTACTAATTTACAACCTATCTTTAATCCAACTTTTAAGGTCTATAAAATTTTGTGGATTTACTCCATGTCCTACTGGATATTCTTTATACTCAAAATCTACTCCTAAATTTTCTAATATTGGTAATGACTTTCTAGACCATTCTATTGGTAAAACTTGATCTACTGTTCCGTGTGAAATGAAAAAATCTAAATTTGTTAGTTGGTTTTTTGTTAAGTCTTTTGGAATTAATTCACTATTTATATAACCACTTAATGCTACTACATGTTGAATTTTGGTTGGATTTTTTAGCGATACTGCATAACTTAAAATAGAACCTTGACTAAATCCTAAAAGAAATACTTTGTTTGTATTCACTTTATATTTTTCTATAATTTCATCTACAAAATTTTCTATTTGTTGTATGGATGTTCTTGCTTCTTCTAAATCTGAAAATTTCCCTTTTTCTGCATCAAAATTTATGGAGTACCATGCATAACTTCCAAAGCCTAATGTTAACGGTGCTCTTGCACTTACTATTAATAATTCTTTATCTAGCTCTGGCGAAAATGAAAACAAATCTTGGTCATTACTTCCGTATCCATGTAGCATAATAAGTACTGGTGGATTTTTTATAGTGGATTCTCGTACTAAATATTCTAACATGATTTATATAATTAATTTTTTATTGTTATAAATTCCATAAACTCTTCCTTTTATTTTTTGATCTAAAAAAGCGGTATTTTTAGATGTGGAAATTATATTTTTATCGGTAAATGTATTTTTGTAGTCTGGATTAAATAAGGTAAAATTTGCTTTCTCATTCTTATTAATACATACTTTTTCTAATCCAAATCGTTTTCTAGGATTTGTCGTTAACGCTGTAATTATTTTTTCTAAATCTACAACCAAATTTGCTGCTCCAAACAAACTTTCTAATCCTATAGTTCCAAATTTAGCATGTTCAAATGCTACTTTTTTATGCTCTATATCTATTGGATTATGATCGGATGTAAGCATATCTATAATTCCTTTTTCTAATCCTTTTTGTAATGCCTTTGTATCTTTTTTAGTTCTAAGCGGTGGCAATACTTTATAATTGGCATCAAAATCTTGTATTTTTTCGTCTGTCAATAATAAATGATGTACTGCTACACTACAAGTTACATCTAAGCCTTTTTTCTTTGCCTCGGCAATTAATTTTACAGATTTTGCTGTAGATATACATGGTATATGTAATTTTCCTCCTGTATATTCTAGTAAAAATAAATCTCTTGCTATTTGCAACTCCTCTGCTAATGCTGGAATGCCTTTTAGTCCTAATTTTGTGCTATTTTCTCCTTCATTCATATAACCTGCCGCTATACTGTTTTCTTGTGGAAAACTTAAAATTAATGCTTCAAAATTTTGTGCATACTGCAAACTTATTTTCAGCAAATTTACATTGCTAATCGCTTTGTTATAATCTCCAAATGCTATTGCTCCAGATTTTTGCATATCGTATAACTCTGCCATTTCTTCGCCTTTGGCTCCTTTGGTTAAATTTGCTATTGGATGCAAATCAACATTTTTTTTAGCTGCTTTATGTATTAAAAATTCTACTGCCGACTTCGTATCTATTACTGGAAACGTATTTGGATTTAATGCTACTGCTGTAAAGCCGCTCTTTGCTGCCACATCCAATCCATTATATATCGTTTCTCTTTCTTCAAAACCTGGTTCTCCAAATGAAACGGATGTATCAAACCAACCACAAGAAATATGTAAATTCTCTAAATTTATTGTTTTTACTTGCTTCTTAGCCTCTATGGTGTTTGCTATTTGAGTAATAATTCCGTTCGTAACCAGTACATCTTTTATTTGCAAATGAAATGGACTTGTTTCGTCTATAATTTTAGCTGATTTAATGAGTATATTCATTTGTTGCTCGTTTTAAAAGTGCGATTTAACTCAACTTCCTTTCATAAATTTAACCAATAGCATTTCAATTATCCAAAATAATATTGCTAGTACTACAAACCATTTCCAATACGATGTTACACTGTAATTGTCTTTAATTTCTTGAAACATCTGTTTGATGTCTGTTGAGAATTGTACGTTTTTATATTGTTTTAACTCACTTTCTATATTTGCATATTGCGTATTACTCTCTAATCTATTGTAGTTATACGCTATATTTGTGATGGCTACATCTTTCTTTTTAACTTGATAAAATCCTGCTTTTAATAAATTATCTTCGGTTATTATCTGTACCTTATTTTGACTTACTTGCTGAAACGGTATAATGCTATTTTCTTTATTATTATTTTCTTCGATATGTATTACCTCATCATTTTTTACTTTGGTCTGTATATCTATAGTATTTGCATTTCCAATAGTATAGTATAATGCTGTAATATTAAAACTCTGTTTTCCAAAATTATAAAAAATTGGAACAATCAATGGCGAGTTTTTAAAATTTGAATTTTTTCTATTTATTGGTGCTGCAATACAATATATTTTTCCTTTTTTAAGTTTAGATTCCGAAATAAAAGTGTGCTGATTATCGTATCGCAATATCGAAGATGCATTTTTAAGATGAATTTCATATCCTTTTTTTACATTTGGATATTGGAAATTTTTAATTTGCTTTTCGAAAACATTATCTAATATTGGATGTGAAAAATTAATCGTATTTATTTGATGTTCTGTTTCGCTCCTGCCTGTAATTTTACCAATTTTTAAACTCTCAAAAAATTGATTGTAATTTTCTATACTAAGTTTTGTCGCTGGTATTATTACTAAACTTCCACCTTTTAAAACAAAATTACTTAATTCTTTTTGTAGTGCGGTTGGTATATTTTCCAATTCATTTAATACAATTAAATTCTGACTTGCAATTTTATTATAATCTAGTTGATTCCTTTTTTTATCTGTCCAATTAAATTCGGTATTCGTATATATTTTAGATAAAAATTTATTTTGTTCTCCTATAGCTAAAACTTCTATTTTTTCTTGTTTATTTAAACTAAAATACAAAGTGTTATCAAATGGGATTAAATTATCTTCAATGCTTAATTTTCCGTTAAAACTATCTTTAAATGGAATTTTAAACATTACGGTATTTGTGCTATTTTTTTCTAATTTACAAGATGTTTTTCCTACTAAAATATTTTCTTTAAATAACGAAACGGATAAATTTTCACGTTTTGTATTGTATGTTTTTAATTTTACTGTCAAATTGATATTCGAACCATTTTGGCTACTAATATAGATACTATCTATTGCTATATTTTCTTTTTTTTGTGGCAACAATTGTACAAATGAATACTGTGTTGTACTATCTAAATGTAACTCATTTACTTTATTTTTTGTTTGAAAATCGGAAACAAAGATTACGTGTTTACTTCTTCCATTTTTTTTAGATAGTGCTTTATTTGTTTTGAGAATTACGGTTTTTAAATCTTGTGCTATTGGATAATAATTTAGAGATAATAATTGGTTTTTTAATTCTTTATCACTTAAATCTTTATAGAAGTCATTATTTGTTAAAATTGAAATATCCTCGATATTGGAATTACTACTAATAATATCTTGTATTGCATTTCTAAAAATTTCGTTGGTTCCTCTTTTTGCTTGCATGCTTAACGAATTGTCTAAATACAATACGGTTTGTGGTTTTAATTGCTGCTTATTTTTACTAAAATAAGGTTGTGCAAACGCTAAAATTAATGCTGTAAATAATCCCAATCTAGTAACTAAAATTAAAAACTTTTTGAGTTTTGCACTTTTTCTAGTTTGTAATGCTACTTTTTTAAGAAATTGAACGTTGGTAAATGCTACTTTTTCAAACCTTTGTAATTGAAACAAATGAACAATTATCGGAATAAGCAACAAGAATAAGGCATAAAGAATTTCTGGATACTTAAACTGCATTGCTTTTTTGGGTTTGTCAAAAGTAAGTATTTCTATTGAAACTATAAAAATATTTTTACTACTTAATTTTAGATTACTATTATTTTTTTATTTGAGAATTAATTCCTTTTTAAAAAAGAGTGCAAACTAATCAATCTTTGCATTTTCCCAATAAGCAAGTAATTTTTTTAAAGGCAACTCGGCAATAGCAACACCATCCGTTTTTGCTTGTTGTTCTACGGATTTAAAACGATTAATAAATTTTTTATTGGTACGCTCTAATGCGTCTTCGGCATTGATATTATTATGTCTTGCAAAATTAATTAATGCGAATAATATATCGCCAAACTCAGCTTCCATATTATCTTGGTTGCTTTTTTCTTTTTCAACTTTAAATTCAATAATTTCTTCTTGTATTTTATCTAAAAAACCTTTAGTGTCTTTCCATTCAAAACCAACAGCTGCAACTTTATCTTGCATTCTACTCGCTTTTACCATTGCTGGCAAAGATTTTGGCACTCCTTCTAAAATGGATTTTTTTCCTTTTCCTTCTTTTAATTTTAATTGTTCCCAATTTCGTTTTACATCTTCTTCATTTGCAACCTTAACATCTCCATAGATATGTGGATGTCGATATATTAATTTATCCGAAATAGCATTGCAAACGTCTGTAATATCAAAATCATTAGTTTCGGAGCCTATTTTTGCATAAAAAACAATATGCAGTAATAAATCTCCTAATTCGTTTTTTATTTCTGAAGTGTTGTTGTCTAAAATGGCATCGCCGAGTTCGTAAGTTTCTTCGATAGTTAAATGCCGTAAAGTTTGGTGCGTTTGCTTTTTGTCCCAAGGACATTTTTCTCGTAACTCATCCATAATATCTAATAGACGAGAAAATGCTTGTATTTTTTGTTCTTTACTGTTCATTTTATCATTAACTTCGATTTTTTCAACCCATTAACAGTATCTATTCCTCTTCTTCGGAATTTTCTTTTTGTTCTAAAGTAGAAAAATCAAATTTTGCATCGACTAACATATTATACCATTGCACTATTTTTTTAATATTGGATGGATATACTCTTTCTACATCGTAATTTGGTAATACTTCACTAAAGAATTTTGTTAAAACCTGTTTACTTTCTTTGTGATTAATGGTTGGCTTCCCTTTTTCTCTATCATAAATTGTTTTAAAAATAGTCCGTAAAGACACTTCATCTTCATCTGTATAAATAGCGATGTCATTTAAACTACTTACATTATGAATATTATGAATTGGGAATTTTTTATTATCTACTAATGATTCTACTAACAAACCTGCTTTTGTTTGTGAGTTAATTTTAAAAATTCCTGGTTTTCCAGTTACTACTATTAATTTCTCTAATGTCATTCTTTCTATTATTTTATTTTTAAGTTTGTAAAACTCTTTCGTTATTTTTTCTTTGGAAACTTCATTCTATAATCTACCGCTACTTTTCCTTTAGAGATATTTTCCAATTTCTTTTTTATCAAACGTTTTTTTAAGGAAGATAATTTATCCGTAAATAAAATCCCTTCGATATGATCGTATTCGTGTTGTACAACTCTTGCGGCAATACCTGTTAACACTTCTTTCTGTGTTTTAAAATTTTCATCTACATATTTAATTGTAATGGTATCTTGTCTAAAGACATCTTCTCTAATATTTGGAATACTTAAGCATCCTTCATTAAAAGCCCATTCTTCTCCTTCTTCTTTTATAATTTTAGCATTAATAAAAACTTTATCAAATTTTTTTAAAGTTTCTCTTTCAAATTCGCTCAAATCTTCATCTTCTGCAAAAGGAGTTGTATTAATTACAAACAAACGAATTGCTTTATTTATTTGCGGAGCTGCCAAACCAACACCAGAAGCATTTCTCATCGTATCTCTCATGTTGCTAATCAACTTTTTTAAATCTGGATAATTCGCATCAATATCCACACATTTTTT
This sequence comes from Flavobacteriaceae bacterium, assembly GCA_026988355.1. Classification (GTDB taxonomy): domain Bacteria; phylum Bacteroidota; class Bacteroidia; order Flavobacteriales; family Flavobacteriaceae; genus S010-17. Next base: position 10,127 of record JALSLK010000094.1, on the reverse strand, counting down.
TCTTAAAACTTTATCGCCGTAGGCAACTATTGGTAAAATCATCGTATAATAATCTTTGTTCCTTTTTGGTCTTAGCGACCACTTAAGTAGGTTTGTAATATAATTGTTGCACTAATTTCATCTAAAAGTGCTTTGTTTTTTCTTTTCTTTTTGGAAAACCCACTAGCAATCATTGTTTGAAATGCCATTTTAGATGTAAAACGTTCATCGACACGTTTCATTTCAATTTCTGGATATTTTTTTTGCAATTCTACCAAAAATGGTGCTATTAACGCTTCACTTTCAGATGGCGAATAATCCATTTGCTTGGGTTCTCCCACAATAAACAACGTGACTCTTTCTTTCTTTAAATAACGATCTAAAAACGAAAATAGTTCTACTGTTTTTACTGTTGTTAAACCAGATGCAATTAGTTGTAATTCGTCTGTTATTGCTATTCCAGTTCTCACTTTACCATAATCTATTGCAAGAATTCTCGCCATATACTAATTTAGATTTTGGCAAAAGTACTATTTTTTCTAATTATTCGGTCTATAAATATTATTTTTGCCTTTTAAATAGATTATAATGAATGTAATTAGAAATAGAATTGAAAATGCTTGGAACAATAAATCTTTATTAAAAGAAAATGCTACCAAAGATGCAATACGAAATGTTATTCGTTTATTAGACGAAGGGAAATTACGTGTTGCCGAACCTAAAAATGACGATTGGCAAATTAATGAATGGGTAAAAAAAGCAGTTGTTATGTATTTTCCTATTCAACAAATGGAAACTCTAGAAGTTGGTATTTTTGAATATCACGATAAGATTCCTTTAAAAAGAAATTACAAAGAAAAAGGTATTCGTGTTGTACCACATGCCGTTGCTAGATATGGTTCCTATATTTCTAAAGGAACTATTTTAATGCCTAGCTATGTTAATATTGGTGCGTATGTAGACGAAGGAACGATGGTAGATACTTGGGCAACCGTTGGTAGTTGTGCACAAATTGGAAAAAATGTACACTTGAGCGGTGGCGTTGGTATTGGTGGTGTTTTAGAACCTTTACAAGCTGCGCCTGTAATTATCGAAGACAATTGTTTTATTGGTTCTCGTTGTATTGTAGTTGAAGGTGTTCGTGTAAAAAAAGAAGCTGTTTTAGGTGCTAATGTAGTACTTACCATGAGCACTAAAATTATTGATGTTACTGGAGACAAACCTATTATTACCAAAGGTGTAATTCCTGAACGTTCGGTTGTAATTCCTGGAAGTTACACCAAAGAGTTTAAAGCTGGAAATTATAATGTACCTTGTGCTTTAATTATCGGAAAACGCAAAGAAAGCACCAATAAAAAAACGTCTTTAAATGATGCTCTTCGTGAAAACGATGTTGCTGTTTAATAATGTAAATTAAAATCTATAATAACATGCGAATTGGTTTTGATGCAAAAAGAGCCTTTCATAACGGTACAGGCTTAGGAAATTACAGTAGAGATTTATTGCGAATTTTAGCAAAATTATATCCTAAAAATACTTATTATTTATACAATCCAAAAAAATCTAGAGATAAACGATACCACTTAGCAGACAATAATCTAGAAATTTTACCTAAATCTACATTTTGGAAAAAGTTTTCTTCTATTTGGAGACAACGTGCTATTGTAAAACAATTGGTAGAAGATAAAATTGAAGTCTATCATGGTTTATCTGGCGAATTACCTAGAAGTATACACAAGACAAACATTAAAACTTTGGTAACTATTCACGATTTAATTTTTGTTCGTTATCCTGAATTGTATTCTTTTTTTGATCGAAAAATTCACTTTAACAAATTTAAACATGCAGCACAAGTTGCGGATATTGTTATTGCAATTTCAGAACAAACTAAAAGAGATATTGTTGCATTTTTAAAAATTAATCCTTCTAAAATAAAAGTAATATACCAAGGCTGTAGTAACGCTTTTAAAAAAGATTACAATCCAAATATCATAGACAAAACCAAAGAAAGATTTAATTTACCAGACAATTTTATTTTAAATGTTGGCACAATAGAAGAGCGAAAAAATGTACTTAATTTAGTAAAAGCAATTCAAAATATTGATACTAAACTTGTTGTGATTGGTGGAGATAAATCTAACTATGCAAAGAAAGTTAAACAATATATTTCCGACTATAACTTAAGTAACAAAGTATTATTTTTAAAAAATGTAGATTTAGAAGCCTTAGCAATCATTTATAAATTAGCAGACATATTTGTATATCCTAGTATTTTTGAAGGTTTTGGTATACCAATAATCGAAGCATTATATTCCAAAACCGCAGTAATAACATCTAAAGATGGTTGTTTTAGTGAAGCTGGTGGTAAAAACTCTATATACATAGATCCATCAAAACCTTTAGAAATAGAAACTGCAATACAGCAAATACGAAACAATCCTACTTTAAAAAAAGAAATGGAAGAAAAAGGCCATACATTTGTACAGCAATTTAATGATGATATTATTGCTAAAAACATCTATAATTTATACACCTAAAACTTAATTTTACGAATGTAAATACACATTAATAAATGAAAAAAAAGAAAATAATAGTTGACATAGAACGTATGAAATATCCTTTTACAGGATTACATAACTATTGTGAAAACTTATATAAAAATCTTTTAAATTCAAATAGCGAATTATTTGAATTTCATTTTTTTAGTCATTCTTCTGTTAATTTACCAGAAGATATTAATAGAATGAATCGCAAACTTATTGAGAAATTTTTTCTAATCAAACCAAAAAAATACAAGCTTTGGCATGTAACATATCAAGATTCTAAGTTTGTACCTAATACTAAAATTAAAATTGTATACACCATACACGATCTAAATTTTTTATATACAAACAAATCGGAAGCAAAAAAAAAGAAAATGCTTCAAAAAATACAAGCAACAATTAAAAGAGCAGACCATATTACGGTAATTTCAAATTTTGTGTTAAATGATATTAAAAAAAATCTAAATCTATATAATAAACCCGTAACTGTTATTCATAATGGTGTTACTGTTGCCGAATATCCAAATTTTGACAGACCAAAATACAGACCTACAAAAAAATACATTTTTACTTTAGGTACCGTTTTGTATAAAAAGCAGTTCCATGTTTTACCACAATTGGTTGGTGGTACAGAATACGAGTTGGTAATTGCTGGTATTTTACCAGACAAAGATTACGTAAAAACTATTGAAGCCGAAATCAAAAAAAATAATGTAAACACACAAGTAACCCTAACTGGCCCTATATCCGACGAAGAAAAATATTGGTACATAAAAAATTGTAGCGCTTTTGTTTTTCCGTCTATCTCCGAAGGATTTGGAATCCCTCCTATTGAAGCAATGGTTCTAGGGAAACCTGTATTTTTATCTAAACATACTAGCTTACCAGAAATAGGAGATAAACATGCCTATTATTTTAATTCCTTTGACAAGAAAGACATGCAAAAAGTCTTTACGGAAGGCATGCGCGATTTTGTGGAAAATAATAGAGAAGCTGAAACCATCAAATGGGGAAAAAAATTTAATTGGGATAAAGCCAGCAGACAATATTTAGAGGTTTACAAACAAACACTTGGTATAAAATCGCATACAGTCAATAAAAAAATACAAGAAAAAATATCCAATATTACCGCACTAGTAATTGCTTATAACGAAGAAGATAATATGGAATCTTTGCTTCAAAATATTAGCTTTGCAGACGAAATAATTATTGTTGACTCGTTTAGTAATGATAATACAGTAGAAATCATAAAAAAACATCCTAAAGCAAAATTAGTTCAAAATAAATTTAAAAATTTTTCAGAACAACGCAACTTTGCACTTGCTCAAACCACAAATGATTGGGTTCTTTTTATTGATGCTGACGAACGAATTTCTAACAATTTTATTAATGAAATAAGCACCTTACCTTTAAAAAATAAAGATATTATCGCTTATAAATCACATCGAAAAAATTATATAAATAAAAAAATTATAAATTATAGTGGTTGGCAAAATGATACTGTTTTTAGATTTTTTAATAAAAAATTTGTTAGTTACGACGAAAAAAAATGGGTTCATGAAACACTACTAATTAACGGGAAAAATAAATTAACAGATAATTCTATTATTCATTATTCGTATAAAAATTTTAACGAGCTAAAAAATAGAACCATATTTTATGCCAAACTAAAAGCCAAAGAATTGTTTGAAAAAGGAGAAAAACCAAATGCTTTTAAATTATACATTAAACCTATTTATACGTTTATTAAACATTATTTTTTTGGCTTAGGTATTTTAGATGGCAACTCTGGCATACAAATATCATATATAAGTAGTATTGGCATACACAGAAGGTACCTAGAATTAAAAAAACTATACAATACCATAAAAAAAGCACCGAATTTAGAATAATGAAACTTCGTAAAGAAATTACAAATACCATAGCTGCTTTAAATAAAGGAGCTACAATTCTTTATCCTACAGATACCGTTTGGGGAATTGGTTGTGACGCTACAAATGAAATTGCTGTAGAAAAAATTTATGCAATAAAACAAAGAAACAAAAATAAAAGTTTACTTATATTGGTAAATGATTTTGAAATGCTACAAAAATATATTCCTCAAATTTCGGAAAATGTTAAATTATTTTTAGCAAAACAAACCAAACCAACTACAGTAATTTATACTAATCCTATTGGATTAGCTCAAAATACAATTGCAAAAGACGACACTATTGCTATTCGTATTGTTAAAAATAATTTCTGTAGCGCATTAATTAAAGAGTTTGGTAAACCAATTATTTCTACATCTGCCAATATATCTGGTTCTAATACTCCTATAAATTTTAAGACCATTAATACCAAAATAATTAACGCAGTAGATTACGTTGTTTCTGTAAAAAATGAACAAGCAACAAATAAATCCTCTAAAATCATTAAATTTGTAGAAAACAAAATAATTATATTACGAAAATAGACACTAGGATGATGGATATAGTTTATGCAAATGCTTTAAAAAATAGCGTTTTTGATTACATAGCAAATGCTGCTAAAGAATTACAACTAGAAACCTACGTAATTGGAGGATTTGTACGTGATTACATCCTAGAAAGAGGCAAAGCAAAAGATATAGATATTGTATGTATTGGTAGCGGAATCGAACTGGCAAAAAAAGTAGCAACTCTATTACCAAACACGCCAAAAATACAAATTTTTAAAACTTACGGAACGGCAATGCTAAGATATAACGATATCGAAGTAGAATTTGTTGGAGCAAGAAAAGAATCCTATACAAAAAATAGTAGGAATCCAATAGTAGAAAAAGGCACATTACAAGACGATCAAAACAGAAGAGATTTTACTATTAATGCTATGGCAATAAGTCTTAACGATTCTAATTATGGTAATTTATTAGATCCATTTAATGGATTAGAAGATTTAAAAAATAAAATAATTCGAACACCATTAAATCCAGATATTACCTATTCGGATGACCCATTACGAATGATGCGAGCAATCCGATTTGCATCACAATTAAACTTTAGCATTGAAAAAAAATCTTTAGCATCTATAAAAAAAAATGCAAAACGATTAGAAATTATTACGAAAGAAAGAATCGTAACTGAGTTAAATAAAATTTTACTTAGTACAAAACCATCCATAGGTCTAAACTTATTATTTAAAACAGACTTACTTCAACAAATTTTACCAGAATTAACCGATTTACAAGGTGTAGAAGTACGCAACGGACAAGGACATAAAGATAATTTTTACCATACCTTAGAAGTGGTCGATAATATTTCAAAAATGACAGATAAACTTTGGTTACGATGGACAGCATTATTACATGATATAGGCAAAGCTCCAACAAAACGTTTTGAAAAAGGAACAGGTTGGACATTTCACGCACATGAATTTGTAGGCTCAAAAATGGTATACAAAATTTTTAAACGATTAAAAATGCCATTAAACAATAAGATGAAATATGTACAAAAACTAGTTTTACTAAGCTCAAGACCAATTGTTATTGCTACCGAAGTTGGAGACTCCGCTGTACGAAGATTAGTATTTGATGCAGGAGAAGATATAGACGATTTACTTACACATTGCGAAGCAGATATCACAACAAAAAATCCAGAAAAATTTAAAAAATATCATAATAACTTTAAAATTGTTCGTCAAAAAATAAAAGAAGTCGAAGAAAGAGATAAGATACGTAATTTTCAACCACCAATAACTGGCGAAATTATAATGAAAACATACAACCTCAAACCATGTAGAGAAATTGGTATTATTAAAGATGCTATCAAAGAAGCCATTCTAGATGGAGAAATAGCAAATAATTACGATGAAGCATACACATTCATGCAAAAAAAAGCAAAAGTATTAGGTTTATAATTGTCTTCTTTAATTTCGTAAATAAAAAAACCTGTAGATAGATTCATACTTTTATACACAAGTATCTTAGCATTCTTTGTAAAAAAAATATGTTGCTTTTTTTTGGCGCATCTTAAAATCAAATTGGTATAATTTATAGATAAAACTATCTACCGACCGCTATAAAAATATTATATTTACACGCTAAATCATAGCCACAAAATGAAAAGTATATTTGTAATTTTTATTTTTTTCTTAACGACTACTCTATTTGCTCAATTACCAAACGATTGCGACAATACCATTGTAACTTGTGGCGATAGTACTGTTAGCTTAAATGTTAATGGAATTGGTACACAAGAATTAGGCGCAGGTGTAAATTGTTCAAGCCAAGAAAATAATTCCATTTGGTTAAAAATTATTATGGAAACTTCAGGCACTTTAGGTTTTACACTTACACCAGGAAGTACGGATATAAACGAAGATTATGATTTTTTTGTTTTTGGACCGAATGTAACTTGTGGTAATATCGGTAGAGCAATACGATGTTCCACAACCAATCCACAAGGCGCTGGGCAAAGCAATAATTTAACTGGTATGAATGGAAACGAAACAGATACATCCGAAGGTCCAGGACAAAATGGAAATAGCTTTGTACAATGGTTAAATGTAACAGCTGGAGACTCTTATTTTATAGTTATAGACCGACCAATTGGAAACAGTCCATTTAGTTTGGTTTGGACAGGAACTGCAACATTTGCACAACCACCATCCAATCAAATGCCAAATGGAACAAGTCTAGATTTAGAAGAATGCGAAACAAATAATAACAATTTAGCAACATTTAATTTACGGCAAAACGAAGCACAAATGGTAAATTTACAAAATGTAACTGTTAGTTATCACAAAAATATAAGCGATGCGCAAATTGGAATAAACCCAATTGTAAATACAAATAGCTATGATGCAACAAATAGTACAACCATACAAATTAGATTAACAGATAATACCTCAGATTGTTTCAGCATATTCGATATGAATTTAACCGTACATGCATTAGAAATAAACACACCAAATAAACTATACCAATGTGATACTTCTGGATTTTCTACCTTTAACTTTACAGAACAAACTAACGTTTTAATTGGAAATAATTCCAATGCAAATATTACGTATTACACCTCACAAAATAATGCGACAATGCAAAATGGAGCAATTGGTAATTCGTATAATAACACCTTACTAACAGAGACTATTTGGTATAGATTAGATAACACTATAAACGGTTGCTTTTACATAGATTCTTTTGAAGTAGAAGTATTATTAGACTTTTTTAATAATCCAGAACCAATGTATGTAAATCAAGAAACAGTTATTTACTGTGAAGAAACCTTTCCAGATACAATCGATTTAGCAATTACATTCGATAACAATCCAATTATAGACTATCAATTTTTATGGTCTACAGGAGCTAATACAAATAGTATTGCAGTTAATATGGCAGGAGATTATTCTGTAACAATTACAAATCCACAAGGCTGTGAAATCGAAAAAACATTCCATGTAAATGGATCGAGAGTATTCACAAATCCAGAACCAAACTTTATAGACGAAACCATTTATTATTGTACAGATACCTATCCAACCGAAATTTCGCTAAGTGCAGGATTTGAAAACCATATCTTTTCAGATTTTACAAGTATTAATTGGTCAAATTTAGAAACAACAGAAAATATATTAATTAATGAAACAGGAAATTATACCGTAGAAATTTACAATGCAGATAATTGTTTTGTTTCAAGAACAATAACCGTTTTACCATCAAACAAACCAGTTATAGAAACAGTATCTATGTCAGATACATTATTTCCAAACAGAGTAAGTATCCTAATTGAAACATCTGGAGATGGCGATTATGTTTACGGAATTGATTTAGACCCATCTGAACTTAACGACGATACAAACTTTCAGAACGAAAATTATTTTGACAATTTACTTTACGGAGAGCATATCATTTATGTAAAAGATCGCAACGGATGTGGTATAACACAAAAAGAAATCCTTTTATTAAGCTATCCAAAGTTTGTAACACCTAATGGAGATGGACAATTTGATACTTGGAATATAGACAACCTCAACGCAGTTGCAGTAAAATACAATACCATATCCAAAGTAAGAATATTTGATAGATACGGAAAAGTAGTAGCAATAATAGATTCGAATAGTACAGGTTGGAACGGAAAATACAATGGTAAAAAAGTAATACCATCCGATTATTGGTTTACAGTAGATTTAACCGATTACAAAGGAAAAACAATTACAAAAAAAGGATACTTTAGTTTAATTTATTAATACGTACTAATGCGTTTTTTACTTATTTCTACATTATTATTTATTATTAGCTGTAATAAAAAAGAAAATGAGATACAACAACCTCAAAAAATACCATTCGCAATCGTAATTCATGGAGGAGCAGGTTATATTTCAAAAGAAAATATGCCTCTCGAAAAGCAAAAAAAATATAAAATAGTCTTAGAAAAAGCATTAAATAAAGGATACGAAATAATAGAAAATGGAGGAACAGCAATAGATGCAGTTCAAAATACGTTAATGATATTAGAAGATTCACCACTATTTAATGCAGGAAGAGGAGCTGTTTACAACAACCAAGGAAAAAACAAAATGGATGCATCTATAATGGATGGAAAAACTTTGAATGCAGGAGCAGTTGCAGGAGTGAGTAATATTAAAAATCCAATACAACTCGCTCGTTTAGTAATGGACAGTACAAAACATGTATTATTAGCTGGAAAAGGAGCAGAAATTTTTGCCGAACAACAGCAGTTAAAATTTGAAAATGACGCTTATTTCTATACCAAAAGACAACACGAATATTTACTAAAAGTTCAAAAAAGAGAACGAGAAATAAAACTACAAAAATCAATTTCTAAAACAGATATAAACAATTCTAATATACAAATACACACATTAGAAAATAGCAAATATGGCACTGTTGGTGCAGTTGCATTAGATAAAGCAGGAAATATAGCAGCCGCAACTTCAACAGGAGGATTAACCAATAAAAAATATGGTAGAATTGGAGATTCTCCAATAATTGGAGCAGGAACATATGCAAATAATAAAACCTGTGGCGTTTCATGTACAGGAACTGGCGAGTATTTTATTAGAACACTAGCTGCACACGAAGTATCTAATTTAATTCAATACAAAAAGCGCTCCGCAAAAGAAGCAATAAAAGAAGTTATTCATACACAAATCAATAATCTTGGTGGAAAAGGCGGCATCATTATTTTAGACAAACAAGGTAATATTGCTTGGGATTTTAATACCAAAGGTATGTTTCGAGCATATAAAAAATCCACAGGCAAGAATAAAATTGCTTTTTTTGAAATGGATACTGTTAAACTAAAATAATATTTTACAAAATAGGTGTAATACCAATTTAATTTCAAAATGCGCTCAATAGATTTAAAATATTTTTATTTTTTACAATCTTGAAATTTCAAGCATAGCATGGTTTAAATTTAAAGTGCAGTAAACCGTGAAAAGATAAATAATTTATAGCGTATTTTGATGTTGAGTTGGTATAATTTAATAACCAATATTAACCCGAAAAATTCATCATAGATAGTAAAAAATTGGGTGAAAAGTGTTATTTTTATAGTGCAAACAAACAAAAATATTACTTTTAAAACCACCCAATTTTGAGCATTAAAAATACACTATTTT
>JALSLK010000093.1 GCA_026988355.1 Flavobacteriaceae bacterium | reverse complement strand
TATTTTTGAGTAATGGTATATCGTACGCTCCTTTATTGTCCGCTGTTTTACCATCTGTAATATTAACGTATGTAGGTAAATTAGCATCATAATCAAGTAGTGTGTGCATTTTTACTGCTCCTTTTTTTGCTTTATATTTTGCCCAATCAAAAAGACTTAAACACAAACTAATTGTACTGGAATCTAATAGAAATATTTTTGACTTAATTCTAAATTTAACCTGCTTAAAACCTGCTTGCTGTCCTAAACGTTCTTGCAACTTATAATAATAGTCTTTAAAAAGTTCCCAATTTCTATGTTTGTTTTGATAACTCAAATTTGACTTTGTTGGTGCTTGAGTAACACCTAAATAATTTAAGTTGCCTGTTGCGGAACATAAACCATTACTTATATCTCGTAAAGATAGACTCTTTGCAAATTGACTAAAAAGCATCGAAATTAAATGAGACCAACTGTTAAATCCTTTTTGATGTTTATCTGTTTGGTGATTTTTTACTAGTTTATTGAAAATTGAACGGTCTAATCTTTGGATTATTTGACCAAATAAAGTTATCTTTGACATAAGAGAGAGAGTATTTATGTTGTACAACTCAAAGATAATTTGAGATATTTAAATTCTTTCTCTTTTTTTAAAACGTTTAGGACGCTATTGGTTTCAAATATGTTTTTTAGATGCTCGGTAATGGTACTTCTGCCTTTTTCAAACAAGATACTCATTAGTTTTTGCGTAAGCCACAAGGTATCGTCTTTAAAAAACACGTCTATATTTACTTTACCTGTTTTAGTTTTGAACAAAACAAAGTTATGAACTACTTGCAAGTTGGTGTTTTCTGTTTTTTTGTTTTCCATAACTACTATTTATCTTTACCATACCTAGCCTCAGGCTCTGCAACCATACCTAAAACTGCTTCTTGGGCTGTACTTGCTACTTGTACTTGCCCATTCATTAGCATTGGCAATAACCAATCGCGGAGTTCGGTTAAGTGTTGGTTTTGTTCTTTTAAAATCAACAGTTTTTTTAAAAGTGGTTTTATTTTATCATCTAATTTATTAATAATGTCAATATTTGGTATAATAATTTTACTCTGCTTTAAATGGTCGCGAGTTATATGTCCCATTGTTGTTTTACGCATATCAGCAATCATTTTAAAATGCTCTAAATAATTAAGAACTTCAAAATAATAATATGATTTTGGATATTTTTCAGATGTTACTTTAAAAATATGCTGATTTAATGCTCCATTTCCACCAGACCATATCATTACCTCTAAAGATGCAGACCAAGCAAATAAAATGTCACCATTATAAACTTTAACTTTTTCAGGTATGTCAATCCCTACTTTTTCAGTTTTAGATGAAAATCCTTCTTTCATATCTTTGATTTTTATTACTCTTAAAAAATCATTATCAATTGGTCTATATTTTTGACAAGCCAAACCATTTGTGTATGTAGCAATATCGAGTAAACTTCCAACCTCCCAACCCTCAGGAATTTCTCTTTTCAACTCCTCATTATACACCATTTTTCCGCCACTGCTTTTGTAGGGTTTGCCGTTTTGGTTAGGAAAATCAAACTGTACAAACCAATAATCATAGAGTGTTTTTGCCATTGCTTCTAATTCTTGGTTTATTTTGTTGTTTAAGGCAATTTTTGCGTCTATATCGGATAATACTTTGGCTATGGATTTTTGGGTTTGGAGGTTTTTTGGAACTCGTATTGGTAAATTTTTTACTATTGTGAGATTGATTAAAGGAACTGTACTGCCAACATTTCTCTTTTTAATAGTTTTCTTCATCCAAGAGCCAGAAAACCAATAAAAAGCATAAAGAGGATTTAATCTATCTTTATCTAATCTAACTCTGAGTTGTTTATTAGAAATAATATATTCAACATAGTTTAAATCTTTGTGAATTAACCCTACTTGCCCTAATGTTCCTACAGCTGTAAATACCAAATCATCAACAATGGCATAAGTGTTTAATGATTTTGCTTTTTCTTCAGTTACATAAACAAAACCATCATCAATAAATTTTTTAAAAGGTATTTTCAAATTATTACCTCTAATTACTGGAACACCATCTTTTTGAAAGTATTTTTTACTAATATTTGATCCAAATGGTCCAGAAATAATAGACCTTTTTTCTTTTGAAACAAACTCTTCAAATAAATATTCTTTGAACCTACTCATACCTCAACCCTTTTAAATTTTCCATAATTTCGTTTTCCAAAACTTTACTTTCTTTAAAAAGACTGTCTAAATCTGTTTCAAAAGCGGTCATTTTTGCTGTAAATTTTTCAAACAAATATTTTTTAAATTTATTCATTCCTCATTTTTTAAATTATCGTCTTTATCTAACCTATTTTTTATTTCTTTATCAAAATCGCTTTCAAAAAGGCGGTTTTGTGTAATACGGTATTTTTCAAATTCTTTTTCAGCAAATTCTTTTGCAATACTTGCGGTTACTTTTCCTGTATTTTGCAAAATATCTTTTTGGTTAAATTGTAAAAAAGCGTTTAATTTTTTTACCCAATCTTTCATATACATCACAATACCTCTTTCGGCTTGGTCTTCTGCATAATCTAAATACATACTTACAATACGGTTTAGTGGTTTCAGTTCTTTTTCTAATAAATAATTTTTAGCAATAGAAACATCACTTTTTCTAATCTTTCCATTGGGTGCATTTTTCCAAGAAGTTAAGCCCATTTTATCTTTAGTGCTATCTGCTCTTGAAACAATAATTTCTGCTGCTGTTTTGCCTGTAATTGCCCAATGTAATTTGTTTTGTACCGTAGCAAAAAATGTTTTTGTTATTTCTGAGTTGTAGGTGTAATCTATACTGCATTCTGCATAAATATCTGTAAGTTGTTGGTACATTCGTCTTTCACTGCTGCGAATGTCTCTTATTTTTTCGAGCTGTTCTTTAAAGTAGTCTTCACCAAAAAGGTTTTGTGGATTTTTTAACCTCTCCACATCCATAGTATATCCTTTAATTATATACTCTTGCAATACTTTTGTAGCCCAAATTCTAAACTGTGTTGCTCTTTTTGAATTTACTCTATAGCCAACAGCTATTATAGCATCAAGATTATAAAATTTTGTAGCTTTCGTTTGTGTTTTACCAGTAATAGCACCGTGTTGAGTGGTTGTTTCCAAAATGGAAACAACCACATCTTCTTTTAACTCATTGGTAGTAAAAATATTTTTAAGATGTTTTGAAATTGCAGGTATTTTAACATCAAAAAGTGCTGCCATATTTTTCTGAGCCATCCAAATTGTTTTATCTTGTAGTAACACGTCAACTCTTACGGCTCCTTCAGATGTTTCGTAGAGTAAAAAATTTGTGTTTGGTTGGTATTTATCCATATTTAAACCAGAAATATTTAATTTCTTATCTTTCATACCTCAACCCTTTTAAATTTTCCATAATTTCTTTTTCCAAATCTTTGCCTTCTTTAAAAAGTTGGTTTAAATTGCTTTCAAAAGCGGTCATTTTTGCTGTAAATTCTTCGGCTGTTATATCGGTATATTCTATTTTTACTTCAAAATATTGTCCTGCACTAAAACTGTAATTCTTGGTTTTTATATCGTCATAACTTACTACTACCGAAAGATCGTCTATGGCTTTTTTATCGTTAAATGTGTTTATAATTAGTTGTTCTTCATCGGTGCTTAAAACGGTTTTTTGGTTTTTGCCTTCTTTTATTTTTGTACCTAAATTAGAGGCATCAATCAATATTACGTCTTTTTTGTTGGTGGCATCTATAAACACAATAGATACGTTGGTGCCTGTGTTTGCAAAGATATTAGAAGGCATACTTATTACGCCTTTTAGCATTTTGTTATCTATAAGTTTTTGGCGTATTTTTTTGTCAAGTCCAGTTTGTGCGGTTATAAATCCTGTAGGTACTACTACGGCTGCTTTTCCTTTTTCGCTCAACGAAAACATTATATGCTGCAAAAACAAACTGTAAATAGCCATTTTGTCTTTGGCTTTTTTGGGTACGTTGGGTATTCCTGCAAAAAAACGTGCTTTGTTGGTTGGTTTGTCCAGTTCGGCGGCATAGTCAGAAAAATCTAACTTAAACGGCGGATTGGAAACGATATAATCAAATTTTTCCAGTTCGCCATTGTCTTGTTTGTGGTAGGGTTTTAAAATGGTGTTGCCTTGCACAATATTTTGTATGGAATGTACCAAATTGTTCAAAATAAGGTTTAAACGCAATAAGGCAGAGGATTTTTGCGATATATCTTGCGAGTAAATGGTACATTTATCTTCGCCAATAGCGTGTGCTATATTCATTAGTAAAGTACCCGAACCTGCACTTGGATCGTAGCAAGTTACATTGCTTACCTTATCATCGGTTACCAAACAAGCAGCCATAATTTTGGCTACTGCGTGTGGTGTAAAATATTCGGCATATTTTCCGCCACTGTTGGAGTTGTAGTCTTTGATTAAGTACTCAAAAATGGTCGCAAAAAAATCAAATTTTTGGGTAAAAATATGTTCAAAACTAAAATCAACCAGTTTGTTTACCAAGGCTTTGCAAAAGGCGTCTCTATTATCGGTTACGTATTTGCTTATGTTTTCAAAGAGTACTATTTTTTCGCCTCCTTGCGTGAGTACCGAAAATATATCGTTGTTGTCTTTGGCTACGTTTAAGAGGGTTTGGTCAAAAATTTCGGCAAATTTATCTTTGTTTTGTTGCTCAAAGAGTTTAGACAATAAGTTTTTGGGTGCAATACGAGCCGTGTTCTCGTTTATTTGCATACTTAGCAGTTCTAAATCGTCATCAGAATAGTTATTTAATACTTCGTCAAATTTTTCGGCTTTGGCTAAATTTGGGTCAATTTTTTTGAGTTCGTAAATAAATTTATCGTTCAAAAACTTGTATAAAAATACTTGGGTAATTATTTTAAATTCGTTTCCATCATTTCCTAAACCGTAATTGGCACACACGCTTTTTAGGTCGTCTATAAGTACTTTGGTTTGGGTTTCAAATTGTGCTGTATCTGTCATTGGTTGTTTTTAGGCTACGTTGCCGTTGTATTCGTTCATATATTCGTTTACAATTATACGGTTTATGCGTTTTACATCAGAAGCATTTATGGTAATATTTTGTTTGTTTTTAAACTGGTTAATCACCAAACGCATAATCATTTTTTCTACATAACTTTCGTTTTCCAACATTTTGGAATTTTGCATTATTTCTTTGTCCACTTCGGTTTTTAAACCTTTTAAGGCTTCAAAAAGTTTACGTTCGCTATCGGTTAAAGGGTCTTTTTCCATTAATCTTTTATGAATACGAGCGTATTTGGCATCATAATCATATTTTGCTCTTAGCAGTTGGTTTTCACGTTCTAGTTTTTTTGCTTTGTCGTAAATTTTGTTGAGTGCTTTGATGTTGGCTTCCATTTCTTCTTTGGTAACTTCGCTCAAATTTTTCTTTTTAAAGAGGCGTTCTAATTCTTCTCTTAAAGAAATAAAAACAGGATCTCTTGGGTCAAAATTACCACCAAGCATTTCTCTGGTGCGTTGCAAAGTGCTTTTGAGTTCGTCTGCCAGTACCATTTCTTCTTCTTTTACTTTGGTGAAGGCAAAAATGACATCTTCTAAAGCCATATTTAGCAAACCACTGGTATCTACATTGTTTTCGAGTGCTATTTTGGTATTGATTAAACTTAACCTTTCATTTGCCAAACGAGATAAAACAGTCAGTTTTCTAAAATCTAATTTTTCTAACAGTTCAAAATTTCCAGAAAGCCGAATGATATTGTAGAGTTCCTTGGCGTTGTTTAAGGCTTTGGTTAAAGCTCTTATTTCTGTGCGGTCGTTAATTTCAGAAATTTGCTCGCCAAAAACAGTGGCATTATTGGTGTCAAATTTAAAAAGTGTGTCTTTTATTTGTTCAATTTCTTCTGTAATTTCTTCAGCAGATTTAAACAAGTTGGTGTAGTGTACCATTTCGTCACCTAACTCGGATTGCAACTCATTAAAATAATCTTGATTTGTTTTATCAAATTCCTTTTGAATATCAGCAAAATCGACTACAAAGCCATATTTATGTTCTTTGTAGCGTCTGTTTACACGTGTTAAGGCTTGGAGTAAATTATGCGATTTTATTTTACGACCAATATAGAGTTTTTTTAATCGTTTGGCGTCAAAACCAGTGAGTAGCATATTGTAAACAAAGAGTAAATCTATTTTACCAGATTTAAAATCGGAAACCCAATCTTTTATATCTTGCTTTGTACCTGCATCATATAAAATAACTTGTGCTGTATTTACTTTGCTGTCTTTTTTCTTTTTATTGCCATAACTTGCTTGTGGTTCTGCGGCAATATTTAAAGAATTAAGATTTTCTTTTTGTTTGGTTGCATAGTTTTCTTGAAAAATAGTCTGCATCATTTTTGCTTGTTCAGACGAGTCGCAAATTACCATTCCACCTATTGTGTTATCATTCATAGAAATACGTGCTTGTTCCATATCTTTTACAATATAATCTAGCATTGGTTCTACAAATCTATGGTCTGCATAAATTTTCTTTTTTTCTATATTTCCTTGTAAAACCTTTATTTCTTCTAAGGTTTTTTGTAATTCTATTTTATAATTGGTTTCTATTTCTTCGCGAATTAAACGCAAAGTATAACCATCTTTAATCGATAAATTGTAGTAGTATTTGTGTATATAATCGCCAAAAAGGGTTTTAGAATTGTATTCTTTACCTAAAAGTGGCGTTCCTGTTAAACCAATTTTTATAGAATGTTTGTCTGCCAATTCTAAGTTGGCTAAAAAACTTCCTTTAGGATTGTAACTTCTATGTACTTCATCTAAAAAGAAAACACGCTGAATACTTAAATTATAATCGTTGTTTTTAATAACATCAGGATCATCTTTAAACTTTTGGATATTTACTACCGTAATTTCTGCTCTACCAGAACTATTGTGCAATACTTTGGTAGATTTTATATCTTTTGCGAAGGCTTCTCTGTTGTTTACTTTATGCACAATTAAATTACGTGCATTAAATTCTCTTGATGCTTGGGTTAGCAAATCCAATCTATCTACAATAAAATAAAATTTTGGGATGCTATTTTTTTTCTGAAAATAATCCGTTAAGTATTTTACATTAAAATACGCCAAAGCCGTTTTTCCAGAACCTTGTGTATGCCAAATTATCCCTTTTTTGATGCCGTTTTCTAATTTATTTTCAATGGCTTTCGTAGCAAAAAGTTGCGGATAACGCATAATGTGTTTTTCTAAACCTTTTTCTTCTTCTACATAAGCAAACGCATATTGCAAAATAAATTGTAAGCGTTCTCTTTCAAATAGCGAAGTGTTTATACTATTGGTTGGCGTGTTTGGGTTTTTGTTAGAAAGAAACTCTTTTGAGTTTTTTATACTTAATAAATTGGTGTCTTTTAAGACAAAATTTTCTTCTTCTTCGGTTAAAGGTTTTAATATTTTATTAAAATCAAAGGTTTCTTGTTCTCTAAAGTAATTGAAAATAGGTTTTTTATAGTTTGTAGTGCTATAAAAAGCACCTTCTAGCATTTGCGTGTCCTCATCATTGTATTGCATATTATTAGAAAAGACCATCAACTGCGTAATGTTTATGAATTTTCTAAATTTTTTATTTTGAAAACGCTTTTTCATTCTAGAATGTTCCGCCAAAATACCGTCTTTATTGTTTGGCTTTTTGACTTCAATAAACGCCAAAGGCATTCCGTTTATTAAAAGGATAATATCTGGTCTAAAGGTTTCTTCATCTTTTTGATAAGGCAGTTCGGTTACTACGTGAAACGAATTGTTATCAAAATTTTCAAAATCTATGAGTTTAACACCAGATTGGTCAATGAGTTTGTTGTAAAAAGCACGACCAAGATCTTCATTTTCTAAAGAAAGCGAAATTTCGTCATAAAGTTGATTTATTTCAACCGTTGATAACTTCGGATTGATACTTTGGATTTGTTTTTTGAATATATCCGTAAATATATTGGTGCTTTTATCCCAAGTATTATTTTTTAAAGATAAATAGGTATAGCCCAATTGTATTAAATGGAGAATAGAAGGAATTTTTACTCTGGAGTCTTCGTTAAATATCATAGTATTTTTTGAAAATCTAAAGATATAAAAAAATAAAAATACAATTGTATAATTATATAATTATATTTTTATGAAGGTGTAATTTGAAACACTTTTGTATAAGTTGCTACCAATCCACCACAACAGCATCATTAGTATTTCTATACCGTTCATTTAAAATACTAGCATTTATAAAAGTGGTATTTTCTGTTTTATAAATACCATAAGCTTCATGAATGTGACCAAACACATGAATTTTTGGCTGG
>JALSLK010000092.1 GCA_026988355.1 Flavobacteriaceae bacterium | reverse complement strand
GTAGGATTGTTTTAAATAATTTCATAAATTTGTTTGTGTTTGATTAGACATTTTTCTTAGTGTTAGGTCATTTATATACCGTTTTGTTCAAGCAAAACGGTTTTTTTTATTGTGTAAATAAGGTATCGAATCGACCCTCTCGTATTTCTACGGTTTCGTTTGTATATGGATTTTTTATATTAAACCAAAACGTACCAGATACAATGTGATTTGTAAAATCTAGTTTCGTTATCGTTAGTTCTCCTGTATAATTTTCGTCAGTATTAGAAAATTCAGAAGAATTAATATTTAATTTGAATCTTCCCCCTGCCCAAGCGTTACCATTTATATTTCTCAATAACTGTAAAGTTTCGCCTTCACTAACTGTTTTTGCTGTTGTTCCAATGGTTACTGATGTTTGTGTTCCAACTTTATCTTTCCCTTGTATTCCAAAAAAGTATTCGCCATCAATTAGTTGGTAAAAACAGTTGAAATATCCACCGCTAGTATCAATAAATGACTGTCCGTTTATTTTACAGGCAAAAGTACCTGCGCCTGTTTGTGTTGCAGGTGGTAATACTTCGTTAGCCTCATTATCATCCTTATCACAACAAGAGAGTAATGATGTAAATAATAATGTAAATAATATTAGTTTTTTCATGGGTATTATTTTTTTAGTAATTTTTCAATTTTTTTAATAAAATTTAATTTTTAATGATGGTAAAAGTTTAAATTTCAGACGATAAAGATAACTTATTTTTACATAGTATATGTTGTTGTTTTTAATTTTTTTGTAAAAAACGGTTTTTTTTATTGTGTAAATAAGGTATCAAAGCGACCTTCTCGTATTTCTACGGTTTCGTTTGTATATGGGTTTTTTATATTATACCAAAATGTACCAGATACAATGTGATTTGTAAAATCTAGTTTCGTTATCGTTAGTTCTCCTGTATAATTTTCATCAGTAGTAGCAAATGTTTGAGAATTACTACTTGGGTTAAAGCTACTGCCTGCCCAAGCATTACCATCAATATTTTTTAGTAAAGGATATGTATTATTTTCAAATATTTGTTTCTTTTTTGTTTCTAAAACGATACTAATCAAAGATTGTACTTTATCACTACCACCAATTCCAAAATGATATTTACCCTCAATGAGTTGGTAATAGCAGTTAAAATATCCGCCGCTAGTATCAATAAATGGCTGTCCGTTTACTTTACAAGCAAAAGTACCTACACCTGTTTGTGTTGCAGGTGGCAATACTTCGTTAACATCATTATCATCTTTATCACAACAAGAGAGTAGCGATGTAAATAATAGTGTAAATAAGATTAGTTTTTTCATGAGTATTATTTTTTTAGTAGTTTTTCAATTTTTTTTAGTGGAATTCATCTTTTAATGATGGTAAAAGTTTAAATTTCAGACGATAAAGATAACTTATTTTTTTATTGAATTAAGTATTTTTTTTGTGCAAAACGGTTTTTTTTATTGTGTAAATAAGGTATCGAATCGACCCTCTCGTATTTCTACGGTTGCTCCTGTTGTTGGGTGTTTTATATTAAACCAAAATGTACCAGATACAATGTGATTTGTAAAATCTAATTTTGTTATCGTTAATTCTCCTGTGTATTGTGATGATGTTGATGATGATTGATTATCTGTATTAGAAAAAGAAAATATACCGCCACCTGATGTATTCCCATCAATAATTTCTAATAATGGTAAAACTTCATTCTCACTAATAGTTTTTTTAGTAGTCCCTAAGGAAATACTCCATGGAGTGTTTGTATTAGCATAATCTTCATCATTTCCTTGGATTCCAAAAAAGTATTTACCATCAACTAGTTGGTAAAAGCAGTTAAAATATCCACCACTAGTATCAATAAATGACTGTCCGTTTATTTTACAGGCAAAAGTACCCGCACCTGTTTGTGTTGCAGGTGGTAATACCTCGTTAACATCATTATCATCTTTATCACAACAAGAGAGTAATGATGTAAATAATAATGTAAATAATATTAGTTTTTTCATGAGGTTATTTTTTTAGTAGTTTTTCAATTTTTTTTAGTGAAATTCATCTTTTAATGATGGTAAAAGTTTCAATTTCAGACGATAAAGATAACTTATTTTTACATAGTATATGTTGTTGTTTTTAATTTTTTTTGTAAAAAACGGTTTTTTTTATTGTGTAAATAAGGTGTCAAAGCGCCCCTCTCGTATTTCTATGGTTGCCCCTGTTGTTGGGTGTTTAATATTAAACCAAAACGTACCAGATACAATGTGATTGGTAAAATCTAATTTCGTTATCGTTAGTTCTCCTGTATATTGTTGATTTGTATATGAAGCATCACCGCCTGTTGTATTTGTGTCAAATCTCCCTCCCCCCCAAGCATTACCATTTATATTTTTTAATAATTGTAAAGTTTCTCCTTCAGATATTGATTTTGCAGTAGTTGATAAAGCTATTGTTCTCATATTTTTATCTTTATCTTTCCCTTGTATT
This sequence comes from Flavobacteriaceae bacterium, assembly GCA_026988355.1. Taxonomy (GTDB): domain Bacteria; phylum Bacteroidota; class Bacteroidia; order Flavobacteriales; family Flavobacteriaceae; genus S010-17. The sequence goes on along the minus strand of JALSLK010000092.1, from coordinate 35,232 downwards.
CCAAAGAAGTATTCACCATCAATTAGTTGGTAAAAGCAGTTAAAATATCCGCCACTAGTATCAATAAATGACTGTCCGTTTATTTTACAGGCAAAAGTACCTGCGCCTGTTTGTGTTGCAGGTGGTAATACTTCGTTAGCCTCATTATCATCTTTATCGCAACAAGAGAGTAACGATGTAAATAATAATGTAAATAATATTAGTTTTTTCATGGTGTTATTTTTTTAGTAGTTTTCAATTTTTTTAGTAAAATTTAATTTTTAATGATGGTAAAAGTTTAAATTTCAGAGGGCAAAGATAACTTGTTTTTACATAGTATATGTTGTTGTTTTTAATTTTTTTTGTAAAAAACGGTTTTTTTTATTGTGTAAATAAGGTATCGAATCGACCCTCTCGTATTTCTATGGTTGCCCCTGTTGTTGGGTGTTTAATATTAAACCAAAACGTACCAGATACAATGTGATTGGTAAAATCTAATTTCGTTATCGTTAGTTCTCCTGTGTATTGTTGATTTGTATATATTGTTTCCAGAGTCTCTGGAAATCCACCACCACCAGTGGCATTATTGGTTATATTCTCTAATAATGGATCTGTTTCTCCTTGTATAATTGATTTAGCATTGGTTTGAATAAAAATACTCCAAGGTCTTAAATCCCTATCATTTCCGCCAATTCCAAAAAAGTACTCCCCGTCAATTAGTTGGTAATAACAGTTAAAATATCCGCCGCTGGTATCAATAAATGACTGTCCGTTTATTTTACAGGCAAAAGTACCTGCACCTGTTTGTGTTGCAGGTGGTAATGTTTCGTCATTATCATCGTCTTTATGACATGCACTAATTGTTGCTACAATTAATAATAATAAAATTATTTTTTTCATAATATTTACGTTTTGTATTATTATTCAAATAAGGTATAAAACCACCTTTTTATACTTTTATTTGTTTGTTTTTCAATTTTTTTGATAAAATTTAATTCTTTTAGGTAAAAAATAAATCTTAGATCTGCAAATCTAATTGTTTTTTTATAGTACTATTCTTCTTTTTATGCTTTTTATACAAAACAGTTTTGTTATACCAATTCAATTTCAAATCTATTTAGCGTATTTTGAAATTGAATTGGTATGAAACAAGAGTTACAAAATAATTGTACAATAATAGTACCTTTGCCATACTAACTAAAAAGAATAAAATGAATTTTGACGTATTAATAATTGGTGGTGGCGCTGCTGGAATGTCTTGTGCTTTGGTATTAGGTTCTGCAAAAAATAAAGCATTTGTTACGGATAAAAAAATAGGTGTTATAATGCATCAAAAGGCTTCTGCTTTAGCAAATGGTTTATTTAACAATGTACTTGGTTTAAAAGCAGGAACTACTGGAAAAGAAATTTTAGAAAGTGGTAAAAAACAACTTGCCGAATCCTATCCGCATGTTACACAAATTGAAAAAGAAAAAGTAACTAAGGTAGAAGATAAAAAAGGGTACTTTATCATTACAACCAATAAAAACACATACGAAGCCAAAACTATTGTTGTTGCTGTTGGTCCATCAAATTTATTTGCTATTGAAGGTTTAAAACAATACATAGAACCTCATGGAAAATTACCTATAAAAAAAGAGCGTATTCAATTAAAAAATATAGAACATAAAGTTACAGACGGTATTTATGTTGCTGGTGTTTTAGCTGGTTGGCGTAGCCAATTTGCAATTGCCGCTGGTAGTGGTGCGCACATTGCTACGGATATTTTAACGGATTGGAATGATGGAAATCCTGCAATGGTACATGATAGTATATAATATTAAGTAAAATATTTGCTGTTAATCTTTAAATTCACTGGTTGGATGTCTTTCTAACTCTAATACTTTTTGAATCATTTTATCATCGGTATTAATAACGCGACGAAACCCTTCATCGTCAAATAATTCTTGTGCGAAATTTGCTTTTAAATAGAACTTAATCATTTGGATACTTTTTTCATTTTTGTAATACTTTTTATCTATATCTGCTACAAATAATTTGTAAATTACCTCTTCTTCATCAAAATTTTCTAAAAAGGATTCTAGGTTTAAATTATCGAATTCTTTTCTGTGTAAATCAATATAGCTAAACACAAAACGATTCATTATTCTAAAATGGTAATTGCTAAAAACACTTGTGGTGTCTATTCCTACAAAAACATCTGGCGTAATTCCGCCACCTCCATATACTATTTTACCTTTTGGTGTAATAAACTTTAAACTATCAATTACGTGAATACTATCTTTACTTGTAAGCTCTCCAGATAAAAAACGCTTATTAAAATCGTCGTTATAATATTCTTTTTTATGATTGAGTTTGTATGGTTTTTGAATAGATCGTCCTGTTGGCGTATAATATCTTGCTGTTGTTAATCGTACTGAAGAGCCATCGCCAAGTTTCATGTCTTGTTGTACCAAACCTTTTCCAAAAGACCGACGACCAACGATAATCCCTTTATCATTATCTTGTAAAGCTCCTGCTAAAATTTCGCTTGCTGATGCTGAATTTTCATCTATTAACACATATATTTTCCCTTTTTCAAATGCTCCTTTTGAGGTTGCAAATGTTTTTTCGATTTTCCCTTTTTTATCTTTTGTAAAGACCATAAGTTTATCATGACCTAAAAATTCGTCTATAATATCGGTAGTAACTCCTATAAAACCACCTGGATTTCCACGCAAATCTAAAATCATTTTTTGCATGCCATTTGCTTTTAATTTTGTTAACTCTGTAACAAATTCTTTATGTGATGTTGCAATAAAGCTATTCATTTTAATATATCCTAACTCTTCATTTATCATGTACGAAACATCAATACTTTTTATTGGAATATCTCCTCGTATTACATTTAAGTTAAAAAATTTATCTTCACTTTTTCTATAAATTAACAAATTAACATTTGTATTTGCTTTTCCTTTTAAATGGCTTACAATACTATCCGAGTTCATTTCTTTTCCATAAATAGTATCTTTGTTTGCAATTAATATTCGGTCTCCTGCTTTAATTCCTGCAATTTCACTAGGACCGTTTTTTATTGTTTTAATAACGGTTAAAGAATCTCTATACATTCGAAACTGAATGCCAATTCCAACAAATTTACCATTCATTTTTTCATCGATTCTAATGTGGTCTTTTGCTGGTATATAAACAGAGTGTGGATCTAATTTTGCTACAATATTTTTTATTGTTCCATCTAATAAACTATCTGTATTAACACTATCTACATAGTCGTATTCAATAAAATCAATCAATCGTTTTATTTTTGCTTCTTGTGGACTATTTCCAAAAAGCATTGCTGTTTGATTGGAATAATCTAAATTACTTCCTATAAAAATTCCTATTGCAATTGCAATGGAAAGAAAAAGCGGTATATATATTTTATTTATTTTCATTTATTTTTCTGTAATTTTTGATAAAAAAAGGCTACTACTACAATATATAATCCTAATAAACCTATTTCAATCCAATAAACAAGATTATCTCTAAACGCTATTCTTGTTAAAAAATTATTTAATGCTAAACCAATAATGGCAATTGTTCCTCCAAATACAATATATTTTATAATCTCTGTATCCGACAACTTAAATCCTGCAAACAAAAACACAGAAAACAACAAACTTAATACAGAAATAATACGATCTTGATACATCGTCGATTCTACATCGTAATATACATATAGCATCGGAATTTTTATTCCTAAAAAATGAACAATTCCAACAGCACAAAAATATATTGCTCCTGCTAAAAGTAACTGTTTTAGTATTTTTTCTGCATTCATTATTTAATATCTAAATTGGTAAATATACTAGTTTAATAGCTGTTTTTTCTAAAAATTCTAATCCTGAAGTATCCTTGTATTTTTCTGCATAAACCAATCGAGTAAATCCTGCCTGATGTATTAATTTACTACATTGTTTACATGGCGAGAGTGTGATGTATAAAGTAGCTCCTTTACAAGATTGTGTAGAGGATGCTACTTTTAAAATTGCATTTGCTTCTGCATGTAACACATGCCATTTGGTTTCTCCATTTTCATCTTCGCAACAATTGTCAAAATCGGAAGGTGTTCCATTATAACCATCCGAAATAATCATACGATCTTTAACGACCAAAGCTCCTACTTTTTTACGTTTACAATGCGATAATTTAGACCATTCACTCGCCATTTTTAAATAGGTTTTATCGTATTTTTCTTGTTTTTTCACAATAAATAAAATGATTAAGATTCAAAAGTAATGAGAAAAAATAAAAGTTGTGTTAAATTCTTACCAAAGTTTAACTCAAATTATGGTATTCTTTCTATTACCATCGGAATTATATAAAATAAAATAAGGATTGAAATTATAAGAATCCAAATTCGTTTTTTTAAATGGAATAGGGATTGAAAAATATGTCCAAAAATAAGAACTAATAAAACGATGATTATTTGGGCAAATTCAATTCCTAAAGCAAATTCTAATAACGGTATTAATTTATCATCGCTTTTATCGAGTAACATTTTAAAATAATTAGAAAAACCCAAACCATGAATCAATCCAAAGAAAAAAGCAAAATAAATATTTAGATTGTTTTGTTGCATTTCTTTTTCTTTAATGGCATTATAACTATTTATTAATAAGGGAATTAAAATTGTAATCGGAATTAAAAATTCGACCAAATCGACATCTACGCTTAAATAGTCGTAGGCAGAAAGTGCAAAAGTGGCACTATGACCAATCGTAAAAAAAGTAATTAATAAAAGGGCTTTTTTCCAGTTTTTAAATCCAAATATAACAGTAAGTGCAATAAAAAACAACACGTGATCTAATGCATTTACATCCAATACATGAAAAAACCCTTGTTTGGTATAAAAAATAAAATCTTCCATCGTTCAAATGTAAAAAAAACGAAGCACACTTTTTAACATTTTAGTAATAAAACTCATTTCATTTTTTAGTACATTTGAGATTTCCATATTATTTTGGAACAATATTTGATTTTACTAGTTTAATAAATACCAAATCAGATGAAAATTTTAATTTACATACTTAGTTTTATCCTTTCGTTTAGTGTAATTTCACAAGAAAAAAGAGGTGCTTTTAAAGATGGAGAGCATTTAAAATACCGCTTGAGTTATAGTAATTTTTTAACTGCTGGTTATGCTACAATGGATGTTAAAAAAACGACCAATAATGGTAAAGAAGCTTTTCATGTTATCGGAAAAGGAAAAACAACAGGCATGGTTAATTTGTTTTTTAAAGTTCGAGATAACTACGAAACTTATTTTTATAAAGATTCTTTATTACCATATCATTTTATTAGACAAATTAACGAAGGTGGTTATACTAAAGACAAAGAAATATTATTTGATAGAACAAAGAATAAAGCTATTGTTAAGGATAAAGAAAAAAATAAAAAAGAAACCTTTACTATAAAAGAGAATGTTCACGATTTACTTTCGTCGTTGTACTATATGAGAAACCAAGATATTAGTGGTTTTAAAATAGGAGATGAAATTAATTTGCCTATATTTTTAGATCAAGAAACGATGAATATGAAATTGCGTTTTTTAGGCAGAGAAACAATTAACACGAAATATGGTAAAATAAAAACGGTAAAATTTAGACCTTTAGTAGCTTCGGGACGTGTTTTTAAGGAAAAAGAAAGTGTTACTATTTGGGTTAGTGATGATAAAAATAAAATTCCATTACGAATAAAAGCATCTTTATCTGTTGGATCATTACGTGCAGATATTTATAAAATTTCGGGCTTGGCAAATGGTCTTGCTAGAGTAAAAAACTAAAAACACATTTTTCTGTTTTTAGTTTTTTAACAAGAATTTAAAAAACTACTTTTCAATTCCATATAAAATAAATAGTACTTTTGTCGTTATTTTATATAAATAACCAAATCGTGAAAAACTATTTTTATCTATCCTTTTTAATTTTATTTTTTTCTTGTAAAAAAGAGGAGAAAAAAGTAGATCCTGTTCCTGCTATTATCGAAAAACCTGCAATAATCACAGAGTTTGGATATATTCTTAACGATTATATTGTAATTAAAGATACCGTTAAAAAGAATGAAACTTTTGGGTATTTACTAGATAAAAACCATGTAGAAGGTACATTAATTAATAAAATTGTAACCGAAACAAAAAACACCTTTAATATTGCAAGTCAATTACGAGTAGGCAAACCATACACAATACTTACAAAAAAAGACTCTACAGAAAAAGCACAAGTTTTTATATATCAACCAAACAAAGTAGAATATGTGGTATTAGATTTTAAAGACTCTATACATTCGCATATAGGAAGAAAAAAAGTAAAAACTATAGTGAAGAAAGTTTCTGGAGAAATTACCTCATCGCTATCTAATGCAATTGATAAATTAGGTATAAATTACAGTGTTACGTATGCATTATCCGATGTTTATGCATGGACGATAGATTTTTACCATCTCCAAAAAGGAGATAAATTTAAAGTAATTTATGAAGAACGGTTTATAAACGATACTATTTCTGTTGGAATTGGTAATATAAAAGCATCCTATTTTGAACATAGCAAAAAACCATTCTACGCATTTAGATATGTTGTAGATTCTACAAAAAACATTTCGGAATATTACGATGAAGCCTCTAATAATTTAAGACGGACATTTTTAAAAGCACCATTAAAATTTAGTAGCAGAGTTTCTTCAAGATATAATTTAAGACGAAGAATAAAACATTATAATTATAGAATAAAAGCACATCGTGGAACCGATTTTCCTTCGCCAATAGGAACGCCAATTATTTCGACAGCAAACGGAACAGTAGTAAAATCGGAATATAGAGGCGGAAATGGAAATTATGTAAAGATAAAACACAATGGCACCTATTCTACGCAATACTTACACATGAAAAAACGCAAAGTAAAAGTAGGCGATTTTGTAAAACAAGGAGATGTTATTGGATGGATTGGCATGACTGGTAGTACTGGAGGACCACATGTGTGTTATCGCTTTTGGAAAAACGGACAACAAGTAGATCCTTTTAGACAAAAATTACCTGCCGCAGATCCAATGAAAGAAGAAATAAAACCTCTATATTTTGAATATATACAATCTTTTAAACAAGAATTAGATCGCATTCCATATCCTAAAAAAGAAATTAATATAGAAACAGGAACTAACATAGACTCTTTTCCGTCTTAACAGAAACTCAAAAAATGGCTTTAATAAAAAGAAACCCAACCACTACAAAATCTTGGAAAGAATTAACAAAGCACTTTTCTGAAATGAAATCGTTTTCATTAAAAAAAGCATTTCAAAACACCAATAGAAAAAACGATTTAACAATAAAATTTAATGAATTTGAATTTGATTATTCAAAAAATTTAATCTCTAAAAAAACAATAGGTTTACTTACTAATTTAGCAAATGAGTGTGAATTAAAAGATGCAATAAGCAAACAGTTTTCGGGAAAAAAAATTAACGAAACCGAAAATAGAGCAGTATTACACACTGCATTACGTAATTTCTCGAAAGCACCAATTGTACTAGATGGTAAAGATGTAATGCCAGAAATTAAAAATAGCTTAACTAAAATACAAAATTTTAGCCAAGCTGTAATTTCAGGAACACAAAAAGGATTTACAGGTAAAGCTTTTACAGATGTTGTAAATATTGGTATTGGAGGTTCCGATTTAGGTCCAAAAATGGTAGTAGAATCACTACAATTCTATAAAAATCATTTGAATACACATTTTATTTCTAATATAGATGGCGATTATGTACAGGAAGTTTTAAAAAAAATAAATCCAGAAACTACGCTATTCGTTATTGTTTCTAAAACTTTTACAACACAAGAAACATTAACCAATGCAACCACAATACAACAATGGTTTTTAAATAATGGTGCAACAAAAAAAGATATAAAATACAATTTTGTTGCCGTTTCAACAAACCTAAAAAAAGTAAAAGATTTTGGTATCGATAAAAATAATATTTTTACGATGTGGAACTGGGTTGGTGGACGATTTTCTCTATGGAGCGCAGTAGGTTTGTCCATTTCGCTTAGTATTGGATTTCCTAATTTTGAACAATTATTACTCGGTGCTTATGAAATGGATACACACTTTAAAGAAACGTCCTTTGAAAAAAATATTCCAGTAATAGCAGCATTGCTAAGTATTTGGTATAATAATTTTTACCTTTCTGAAACAGAAGTTATCTTACCATATTCACAATACTTAGAAAATTTACCTCCTTTTTTACAACAACTTTCTATGGAGAGTAATGGAAAAAGCATTGATAGAGCTGGAAAAAAAATTAAGTATCAAACAGGAAATATTATTTGGGGAAGTACAGGAACAAATATGCAACATGCCTTTATGCAATTAATACATCAAGGTACTAAATTAATACCCGTAGAATTTATCGGATTTAAAAAATCGTTGTATAAAAACAAAGAACATCATCAAAAATTAATGGCAAATTATCATGCACAATCCGATGCACTCGCTTATGGAAAAACAAAAGACACAGTACATTTAGAATTAAAAACTAGTGGAAAAATGGATAACATTAATTCTTTATTACCATTTAAAATTTTTGAAGGAAATAAACCTTCCACTTCTATTTTAATTAAAAACCTAAACCCTAAAAATTTAGGGATGTTAATTGCCTATTACGAACAAAAGACTTTTACACAAGGCATAATATGGAATATTTATAGCTTTGACCAATTTGGGGTGGAGTTAGGTAAAGAACTGGCTTCTAAAATGTTAAAAACTTGTTAATATTTGTTATAAAGCTTAATCATAACAACCTCCTTTTTCGCTATTTTTGCAATACTATTTTAAATTAAAATGTTAACCTAAAATTTACATTAGAAATTTAAAATGTAACTAATTTTGAACAATATTAATTTAAACTAATTTCAATTCAATTAAAATGAAAAAAATTTCAAATTTATGGTTAGTTGTTGTGCTTTTATTTGCATCAGCAACTGTCCTAGCACAAGTTTCTGGAACAGTATCTGACGAGATGGGACCATTAGCGGATGTAAATGTAATGGTTAAAGGTACCGATAAAGGTACTACGACTGATTTTGATGGAAACTTTAAGATAAACAATACCAAAGCAGGTGTTTTAGTAGTTTCTTATATTGGTTTTACTACAAAAACAGTCCCTTTTAAAGCGGGAGACAAACTAAACATTACGTTACAAAGCGATGGCGAAAGTTTAGGAGAAATTGTAATCTCTGGAGTTATTGACGTTGCAAAAGACAGACAAACACCAGTAGCAGTATCTACTATAAAAGCAGTAGAAATTCAAGACAAATTAGGATCTCAAGAATTTCCTGAAATTTTAGCCTCAACACCATCTGTATATGCTACAAAGCAAGGAGGTGGATTTGGTGATGCAAGAATTAATATTCGTGGATTTAACCAAAGAAACGTAGCTGTTATGATTAACGGTATGCCTGTTAATGATATGGAAAATGGATGGGTTTACTGGTCTAACTGGGCTGGTTTATCGGATGTAACTAGCGCAATGCAAGTACAACGTGGTTTAGGGTCTTCTAAATTAGCAATATCATCTATTGGAGGTACAATAAACGTTATTACAAGCACAAGCGATAAAAAACAAGGCGGTTCTGTTAGAGTTGGTATGGGTAACGATGGTTATCAAAAATACGTAGCTTCGTATTCTACAGGTTTATTAAAAAGTGGTCTTTCTGCTTCTATATTATTTAGTAGAACTACAGGAGATGGTTATATTGATGGAACTCAATTTGAAGGAAGTAATTACTTTATTGGTCTTGGATATAAATTTAACGATAAAAATAAGTTAATGTTTACATTCACTGGAGCACCTCAATGGCACAACCAACATAGTAGAGCTACAGAATTGGATAATTACATTCAGTATGGAGGAACGGCAGATGAACCAAACAGAAAATACAATCCACAATGGGGATATTTGAATGGAGAGGTTTATACATGGAGAAGAAACTTTTACCACAAACCAGTAATGTCATTAAACTGGGATTTTAATGTTACAGAAAAATCTAAAGTTTCTACAGTACTTTACGGTTCTTGGGGACGTGGTGGTGGAACTGGTCCAATTGGAAAAATTAATGGAGGTAGAGATTTTTATGGTCAGTTTAGAAATGATGCAGGTCAAATACGTTTTGATGATATTGCTGCTTGGAATGCTGGTGGAACTGTTGCTGATTTTGGAGCAGATAGAGTTGCAAATGGAGATGGTAAGTTTATTAATGATAATGGAAATGGGTTTTCAAGAAGAATGTCTATGAATTCGCATAACTGGTATGGAGTTATTGCTAATTTTCATAACGATGCTACCGATAATTTTAGTTGGGATGTAGGTATTGATGCAAGAACATATAAAGGAATCCATTACAGGGTAGTAAACGATGTATTAGGAGCTGATGGATATACCGATGATAGAGATCGTAATAATCCAAATAGAGATATTACAAATTTCGAAGAACCAACAGCAAGCTGGAATCCTTGGGATAATATTACAGACCAACAAAAAATAGAATATTATAACGATGGTAATGTAAGATGGTTAGGTGCTTTTGGACAAGTAGAATACAAAACAGAAGCTTTATCTACTTTTGTTCAATTTGGAGTTTCTAATCAAGGGTTTCAAAGAACAGATTATTTTAATTTACCAAACGATGTGGATGGTGATGGTGTGGATGAGCCACAAACTTCAGATTGGCAAACCTTAAATGGTTTTAACGTAAAAGGTGGATTAAACTACAACCTTAATGAAAAACATAATGTATTCTTTAATACTGGTATTTACGAAAAACAACCTTTATTTAATGCTGTATATACAAGTTTTAGAGACAATACTGTAAACCCACATTTAACCAATGAAAAAATATTTGGTATAGAAGTAGGTTATGGATATAAAACAGCAAATTATAAATTTAATGCCAATTTATATAGAACTTCATGGAAAGATAGATTCTTAACAGCTAGAGGCAGCTTTGACACTGATGGTGATGGTAATGATGATACTAATGGTTTAGCAAATTTAGTTGGTGTAGAACAAGTACACTCAGGTATAGAGTTTGAAGGAAGCATGCGTTTCGATAAATTAAAATTTGAAGGAATGTTATCTTTTGGTAATTGGGAATATAAAAACAATGTAACTGCAACATTTTTTGATGAAGATAATAACCCAATTATTGAAGCTGGAGAAACGGCACCAAAAGTCGAAAAACTATTCTTAGATGGTAAAAAAGTTGGTGATGCTGCACATGTTACAGGAAGATTGGGTATGACTTACGAGATCCTAGAAGGATTAAAATTTGATATAAGCCAACGTTATGCAGGAAATCTTTATGCACAACTAGATGCTGGTGATTTTACTTCTGATGATAAAGAATCTTTAAAATTACCTGGTTACTCATTAACTGATGTAGGTATCTCTTATAAATATAGATTTAAAAACAATAAAAATTCTATTAAATTAAGAGTTAATGCGAATAACGTAACAGACAAATTGTATATTTCTGAGTCTGCAACAAATTACCGCCCTGGAGAAAGAGGTAATGATACCACTTTTAAAGGAGTAAATACTAAAAATAGAGTTTACTTAGGATTTGGTAGAACTTGGAATGCAACTTTAAGTTTTAATTTCTAAAATTAACCAAAAATTAATTACTAAAGACTGTCTGAAAAGGCAGTCTTTTTTTGTGATAAATATATCATACAACTTTACAATTATGTACCTTTACCAAATCAATTCTAACTAAATTATTATATTATGATGAAAATGATTCATTCGTATTGGGCATATTTAGCTGTTGCTCTCTTATTATTTACGGTAATTAATGCATTATTAAACGCTAAAAAAGAATATAAAGACAAGGACTTACGATTGGCTTTATTTACACTTATTGTTTCGCACATACAACTTTTAATAGGTCTAGGTTGGTACTTTATGTCTCCAGCATATAAAGCGCTTAAAGCAAATGGAATGGGCGCAACGATGAAAGATAGCGCACAACGTTTATTAACCGTTGAACATCCAATAATGATGATTTTAGCTATTGTTTTTATAACTATTGGGTTCTCTAAACATAAAAAGAAAACAACAGATGCTGCTAAATTTAAAACCATATTAATTTGGTATGGTTTAGCTCTTGTTTTTATACTGTCTAGAATTCCTTGGTCACAATGGTTTTAAAATAAAAATACAAGACTGTTCTAAAAGGCTTATTTTAATTGGATAATAGTAAAAACAATATCCTTTTAAACAGAAGTTTAATAATAAGTAAAAAATAAAATCTTTTAAATTATCAAAACATTTTATTTTTTACTTATTCTTTTTACACTAAGCTGCACAACAGCTACTAAAAAAGATGGTATTGCCATTTCTGAAAAAAAACCAACAAACTATTTAAAACTCAATTTTAATTCCACTCCCAAAGGAGATTATAAAGATTTAAAAAAAACAATACTATAAACTCGCTTTTAAGAATTCTCGATTCATTCTTGCAATATTTTCTAAAGAAATTCCTTTCGGACATTCTATTTCACAAGCACCTGTATTGGTACAGTTACCAAAACCTTCAGCATCCATTTGTTTTACCATATTTAAAACGCGATCTGCTGCCTCAACTTGTCCTTGTGGTAATAATGCATATTGCGATACTTTTGCGGATACAAATAACATAGCACTAGAATTTTTACAAGTTGCTACACAAGCACCACAACCTATACAAGTTGCTGCATCCATCGCTTGGTCTGCTGCATGTTTAGAAATTGGTATTGCATTTGCATCTTGTGTATTTCCAGAAGTATTTACAGATATAAAACCTCCTGCTTGTTGTATACGCTCAAAAGCCATTCTATCTACCACCAAATCTTTAATTACTGGAAATGCTCCTGCTCTAAAAGGTTCTATGGTAATGGTATCTCCATCTTTAAAACTGCGCATGTGTAACTGACATGTGGTAATTTCACGATCTGGGCCATGTGCTTCTCCATTAATATACATGGAACACATACCACAGATTCCTTCTCGACAATCGTGATCGAATGCAACTGGTTCTTCATCTTTAGCTACCAATTGTTCGTTTAAAACGTCCATCATTTCTAAAAATGACATGTGTTCTGAAATATCCGTAACTTTATAATCGACCATTTTACCTTTGTCGTTTACATCTTTTTGTCTCCAAATTTTTAACGTTAAATTCATTTTAGTTAAAATTTAATTTGTTTGTTTCTTTATATTTAGCATTATAAGTTTCGCTATAATAACTTTGCTTTGCTTTATCTGCTGCTCTTGTAATATTTGAGTTACTCTTAAAATTTAAAACAACGTGTTTTTTCATTTTTATTATTTCTGGATGTAATTTAGTAAAATAAGGAATTGTTATTTCAAATTTTTTATCTGCATTTTTCCTTGCTTTACTTCTTTGTTTCGTTTTTACATCTTTTGCTTCAATAAAGTGAAATTCATCTTTAAAAATGAGAATCCAATCACATTTTTTTAAATTGTTATCAGTCATTAAACAATTATCATTTTGAAAAAAATCAACATTGATATTCGATTTATTTATAATCTTTAAATTCCAATTTTCATCTTCATTACAAAATAATGGTTTGTTATTTATATCGTCATCATAGACATAATAATTTCCTTTTTTTAAAGGATAATGACATTTTGTATCTAATTTTTTAATCATCTAATGTCTAATAAGTTTTCAAATTCATCATTCATATCATCCGAAACATCATCAATAATATTATCACTTATCAGACCAGATTTTTTATCTATAATTGGATATGCTTTTCCGTTTTTTAATTGGTAACAACTAACATCTTCAATATTTAACCAATATTCTTTTTTAATTATTTCGTTTGTTTCTTTTTCGTTTATTTGTCCTTTTTTATACGCTAATAAATAATCATTTATTGCTGATAAAAAATATGGAGAATGTGTCGGAATGATAAATGAATGTCCATTTTCATTCACATTTTTAATAAAAAACGCCATTAACTTTTTTTGTGCACTTGGAAAAAGGTTTATTTCTGGTTCTTCGATAATAAAGGTTCTTTTCCTTTTCTCTACTTCATTATAATATTTTACAGCTAAAACTATAGGAATAGCAGATTGATATCCACTCGCTCCATTGTGCAGAGTGTAGAAACTCTCTTCATTATTTTTTTTAACATAGCCTATACTATTTGTGTTTTTATAGGTTATTGATAAAGGTTCAATTAGTATTTCATTTTTATGAGTTCTTACAATTTTATTTATTTTAAAGAGTTCATCTTGTATCGCATTTGATACTAAAGCATTTTTTCCTGATAAAGTTTGAGCAACTCTTTCGGCTGGAATAAATAATGGATTATCCATTATTTTTTTTACATTTAATCTGTAAAAATTTTCATTTGGAGTCCAATCTAAAATTGCAAATAAATCATCTCGATTACCTTTTAATTCATCTTTTTTTAAATCCTTTAATTGTGTTAATAGTTTAGAAAAATCATTAGGAATAGATATTGGATTTATTCTTGTATAGTCAACTTCTTTTGATACATTTTTATATTCAAATTTATATAAAGAATTCTCATATATTATTTCAGATTTTTCAGTTAAATAGCTATCAATATCCCAATTTCTTAATCCTTCAAAAAATTGTATATTAATATCAAACTCACCTTGTTTATCTACTTCTTCTCTTCTATAATCAACAATATAAGAAAAATATCTACAAACAGCCAAAACTTTAGCAATCGTACTCTTACCTGTTGCTTGCTCACCAATAAGTACATTAATCTTTCTTAAATCTAATTCAATAGACTTAATTGGACCAAAGTTTTTTATGATTAATGTTTCTTTCATTTTATATTTTTGAGTTTTTGTAAAATACAAATAAACTCAATACTATTTATAACTCCTAGTCTTCAACTCAATATCGTTAAATTCTAATTCTTCTTTATGCAAAACAGCATCGCTAGGCTCTCCTTTGTACTCCCAAGCAGCAACATATTTATAATTTTTATCGTCACGTAATGCTTCTCCTTTTTGAGCTCCATCTTGCTCTACAGACTCTTCTCTAAAGTGTCCTCCACAAGATTCTTTACGATTCAATGCATCTAAAGCAAATAACTCTCCTAATTCTAAGAAATCTGCTACTCTTCCTGCTTTTTCTAACTCTTGATTGAATTCATTTAAACTTCCTGTTACTTTTACATTTTTCCAAAAATCTTCTCGTATTTCCTTAATTTCGGCAATAGCTTCTTTTAAATGTTTTTCATTTCTTGCCATTCCGACTTTATTCCACATTACAACGCCTAATTTTTTGTGATAATAATCCACAGAATGCGTTCCTTTGTTATTAATAAAGAAATCCAAACGTTCTTTTACTGCATTTTCTGCTTCTTCAAATTCTTTTGTATTTGTTGGGATTTCTCCTGTACGAATTTCGTCTGATAAATAATCTCCTATCGTATATGGTAATACAAAATAACCATCTGCCAATCCTTGCATTAATGCAGATGCTCCGAGTCTATTTGCGCCATGATCTGAGAAATTCGCTTCTCCAATACAATACAATCCTGGAATCGTAGTCATTAAATTATAATCTACCCAAACGCCTCCCATCGTATAGTGTGTTGCGGGATAAATCATCATTGGTGTTTTGTATGGGTTTTCGGCAACAATTTTTTCATACATCTGGAATAAGTTTCCATATTTTTCTTCAATTACTGCTTCTCCTAACTCTAATATTTTACTTTCTGATGGGTTTTTATCTCCATGTAATAATGCTTGTTCTTTACCATAACGGTCAATTGCCGATTTAAAATCTAAATAAACGGCTTCTCCTGTTTTATTTACTCCGTAACCAGCATCACAACGTTCTTTTGCTGCTCTACTTGCAACGTCTCTTGGCACTAAATTTCCAAATGCAGGATAGCGTCTTTCTAAATAATAATCTCTATTTTCTTCGGTAATTTCTGTTGGTTTTAGTTTTCCTTCACGAATTGCCATTACATCGTCCATATTTTTTGGAACCCAAATTCGTCCATCGTTACGCAACGATTCGGACATTAATGTTAATTTAGATTGATAATCTCCACTTCTTGGAATACAGGTTGGATGTATTTGTGTATAACATGGATTCGCAAAAAACGCTCCTTTTTTATGAATTTTCCAAGCTGCTGTTGCGTTTGAACCCATAGCATTTGTTGATAAGAAATAAACATTTCCATAACCTCCAGAAGCGACAACTACTGCATGTGCAGAATGTCTTTCTATTTCTCCTGTTAGTAAATTACGCGCTATAATTCCTCTTGCTTTTCCATCAACAAGAACAACATCTAACATTTCATGGCGATTGTGCATGGTAATTTTTCCACGAGCTATTTGTCTATTCATTGCAGAGTATGCTCCTAATAACAATTGTTGTCCTGTTTGTCCTTTTGCATAAAATGTTCTCGAAACTAAAACTCCTCCAAAAGAACGGTTATCTAATAATCCTCCATAATCACGTGCAAAAGGTACTCCTTGTGCTACACATTGGTCTATAATATTTCCTGAAACTTCTGCCAATCGATATACATTTGCTTCTCTAGAACGGTAATCTCCTCCTTTTACAGTATCGTAAAATAGGCGATAATTACTATCGCCATCTCCTTGGTAATTTTTTGCTGCATTAATTCCTCCTTGAGCGGCAATAGAGTGTGCTCTTCTTGGAGAATCTTGGTATGCAAATGCTTTTACATTATACCCTAATTCTGCTAGTGTTGCTGCTGCAGAACCTCCTGCCAAACCTGTTCCTATAACAATAATATCTATATTGCGTTTATTTGCAGGGTTTACTAAGTTAATTTTGTCTTTATAGTTTGTCCATAAATCAGCAATATTATTACCTTTTGGAACTTTTGAATCTAATTTTGCCATAATATCTTACGAATTGAAATAATGAAAAAGTGCTATAATAACAAATCCTACAGGAATAATTATTGCATATAGTTTACCAAAAGTCTTCATGCTTTTAGTGTATTTGTTATTTGCTCCCATCGATTGAAATGCGGAACTGAAACCGTGTAATAAATGTAAAGATAGAAATACAAATCCTATTATATATAATAATACTCTCCACAATTCAGAAAATTTCTCTTGCAATTCATGATAGTATCGATACCCTTCTATACCTTTATGTGTTCCTGTCCAATCTCCTTGTATAAATTTTGTATTAATTTCTGGAAACCAAAAATCAACAAAATGTATAATTATAAAAATTAATATAAACAAACCGCTGTATATCATATTTCTACTCATCCAAGTAGAGTTTGCTGCACCATTATTTTTATAATATTTAACTCCTTGTGCTTTTTTATTTTTTATTTCTAATACAAAACCCATTACAAAGTGAAAGACGACACCAAAAATTAATATTGGTTGTATTAGATATTGTATTAATGGATTTGTACCCATAAAATGAGAGATTCCATTAAATGTACTCCCATTATTGGGAAAAATTGATGTGAGATTTATTACAAAATGTTGTAATAAAAAAACCATCAAAAATAAAGCAGAGATTGCCATGGCAAACTTTCTGGCTAGCGATGAAGATAAAATTCCGCTCATAGTTTTATTTAAATTTAAAAAAACAAAGGTAACATTTATTACACGTTTAATAATATGATATTTATCATTTTTTTTATTTATAATGAGTTTATACGATATGAAAACCTCTTTTTTTTATACTATTTTTTACTTTTTAACATCCCTATTACAATAACAATTCCTTGAAATACAATAAAAATTACCATTGATAACATCGTTTTTTGGCGCATTTTGCAAACTTAGGTTGGTATAATTGATTTAATGAGTGATTTTTCTCTGTATAAAAAAGAACATTATATTTTGTATCTTTTCCATCTAAATTAGAAACATGTATAGTAAAAAGGTAACTTTTAAAAATAGACAAGGACAGATATTAACTGGAGAAATTGATTTGCCTATCGATAAAAAACCTTTAAGTTACGCTTTGTTTGCGCATTTTTTTACGGGAAATAAAAATTTTACTGCTGTTCGAAATATTTCTCGAGCTTTAACACAAAACCAAATTGCTGTAATGCGTTTTGACTTTACTGGTTTAGGAAAAAGTGAGGGGAAATTTGAAGATACCAATTTTACTAGTAACGTAGACGATTTGATTTCTGCTGCAATTTACTTGACAGAAAACCACTCTGCTCCAAAAATAATGATTGGTCACAGTCTTGGTGGTGCTGCTGCAATTTATGCTGCAGATGCTATTAATTCTATCGAAACCGTAGCCACTATTGCTGCTCCTTCTAGTCCAAGTCATGTAGAACATTTGTTTTCTGAACATATTGACGAAATTGAATTAGATGGTGAAGCTACTTTCGATATTGGTGGAAGAAAGTTTACTATTAAAAAACAATTTTTAGAGGATATTCACACCAAAAATTTACCAAAAATTTTAAGAGATTTACGGAAACCTATTTTGGTATTTCATTCGCCTCAAGATAAAATTGTTGAAGTTAAAAATGCTCGTGAAATTTATAGTGCAGCACATCATCCTAAAAGTTTTATTTCATTAGATGGGGCTAACCACCTACTAACCAATAAACAAGATTCATTTTATGTTGGTAAAGTAATTTCTAGTTGGGCAAACCGTTATGTTAATCCAGATGATGCTGAAGAATTATCTACCGATAAATCCGTAGTGGTACGTGTTGGTAGAGAAAAATATACTACTGAAATTGTTGCAAGATCTCATGCTATTTTAGTAGATGAACCTAAAAAATATGGTGGTAAAGATGCTGGTATGAGTCCATACGAATTATTACTTGCTAGCTTAGGGTCATGTACTGCTATTACCTTACGAATGTATGCCGACAGAAAAAAATGGGATTTGCGTGAAGTTAAAGTACATTTAGAACATTTTAAACAACATGCTAAAGATTCTAAGGATTGCTCCTCCGATTCTAATACAAAAATTGATGTCTTTGTTCGTGAGATTAAACTTAAAGGAAATCTTACTGAAGAGCAAAAACAACGTTTATTACAAATTGCCAATAAATGTCCTGTTCATAAAACTTTGGAAAACACCATTGAGATTAAAACTCGTTTACGAGCATAGTTTTTTACGCAAATAACACAGACTTTTATGCAAAGAAATTACGATATATTAGACATTTTTTGGTTTAAAATTTGCATCAAATAACTTCAAAGAGTTTTCCGTGCAATGGTCTAATTACTCCTTTTAATTCTAAATTTAGCAACAAACTAGATACTTTATATATTGGTAAATTATTGTGTAATGCTATAATATCTAAGGTTTGTTTCCCTTCTTTTAATAAATAATTATACAATATTTTTTCATTAGAACCTAATTCTACAAATAGTTGTTTTTGAATTACTTTTGTTTTGGTTTGCTCCCAATTTAATAAGTATGCCAAATCTTTTCCTGATTGTAATAATGCCGCTTTATTTGTTTTTATTAAATTATTACAACCTTTACTGTATAAATCTGTTATTCGTCCTGGCAAAGCAAAAACATCTCGATTATACGAATTCGCAATATCTGCTGTTATTAAAGACCCTCCCTTTTCTGCAGATTCAATAATAATTGTGGCTTTAGAGATTCCTGCCACTATTCTATTTCGTTTTATAAAATTATTTCTATCTGGATTAGTTCCACTCCAAAAATCAGTTAACAAGCCTCCATTTCCTTGCATTTTTATAGCTTCTTTTTGATGCTTTGTTGGATAAACTCTATCTAAACCATGTGCTAATACTGCCACTGTTTGCAAATTATGCTCTATTGCCAATTGATGTGCCAATATATCTACTCCATAAGCCAATCCGCTCACTATTAATGGGTTGTATTTGGCTATTTCTGAAAACAATCTTTTTAAAAATGTCTTTCCGTAATTTGTAATATTTCTTGTTCCAACAATACTTATTATTCGTTGTTGTTTTAGACTGATTTTTCCTTTTTGAAAAAGAAGTATTGGACTGTCGACACAATGTTTTAGATGTTCTGGATAGTCCTCTTCTAAAAAAGAACATACTTTTACCTTGTTTTTATGGATAAATTCAATTTCTTTTTCTGCTTTTTGCAGTGTTTTCTTATCTCTTAATCCTTTTAATCGGTATGCTCCGACACCATCTATTTTTAATAAATGTTGTGGTTTTTCTTCGAATACTGCTTTTGCACTTCCACAAAATTGGATTAATTTTTTTGCATTAATATCTCCAATTCCTTCCGTTTTTTGAAGTGCTAATACATATAGCAATTCTTGATTTTTCATAGTTTTTTTCTTAGCTTTTTTGTTTTTTTACTCTTTTTTATTGTAATCTAAAGTGATGTATACTGGAAAATGATCACTTATTCCTCCTTTATACCATTTACCAATATAGGTTCTATAAGGGTTTTCTTCGTTTTTATTAAACTTATCCTTTAAGAAATGTTGATTGTAAATATTAGCATGTCTAAAAGTATGTGTATTGTCTTTGAAAAAGTTTTTTGAAAAAATAATTTGATCAAATAAAAACCATTCTCCTTGATGTATTGCCGTTCCCATTCCTTTATCATAAAGTGATTCCATCGGATTGTAAAATTGATTACTTACTAAAACTTGCTTTATACTTTTATTTATTGGATTATCATTAAAATCTCCCATGATAATAATTTTAGCTTTTGGTGTTTCTTCTTTGATTTCGGTAATAATTTCTTGTGCTAAATTTGCTGCTTTTATACGTTTGTATTCTGATTTTTTAGTTCCACTTCTTCTTGATGACCAATGATTTACAATAAAATATATTAACTCTCCATTTAAGTTTCCTTTTACGCATAGAATATCTCTTGTAAAATCTTTTTTTCCATTATTATCTACAAAATGTAATGGGTATACTTTACTTTCTATAAGTTCAAAATATTTTTTTCGGTATAAAAAAGCGACTTCAATTCCTCTTTCATCTGGAGAATCGTAATGTACAATACCGTAATTAAAATCTTTTATGTATTTAGATTGTATTAAATCGTATACAACTTCGTAATTTTCTACTTCTGCAATTCCTAATATAACTGGAGGATGTTTTGTGTTTTCTTCTCCAATTGTTGCAATTGCTCTTGCTAATCGTTTTACTTTTTTTTTATATCGTCTTAGTGTCCATTTTTTTTTTCCTTCTGGTGTAAAATCGTCGTCTGCAGTATCTGGATCATCAATAGTATCAAATAAATTTTCTAAATTATAAAATGCTATTGTATAAATATCCTTTGTCTCTTCTGTCATATTTGTTTCTAATTTTTGGAAACTGAAATTTACAAAATTTCTTTTATAAATTAGTTTCTACCATCTTTTTTATTTTGCTTTAGTAATAAACGACTATTTAGCATACCTTTGTATTATGATAGATCGTAAAAAAACCTTAGAAAAAGTAATTTTAGTTGGTGTTATTACCCAAGAACAAAACTTAGAAAAATCTAATGAATATTTAGATGAATTGGAATTTTTAGCTTTCACTGCTGGTGGAACTGTGGTAAAACGTTTTTTACAAAAAATGAGTAAACCAGATACCAAAACCTATATTGGTTCTGGAAAGTTAGATGAAATTGCAAGTTATATGCTTGATAACCTAATTGATACTATTATTTTTGATGATGAATTAAGTCCATCTCAAGGAAGAAATATTGAAAAGGTATTGGACTCTAAAATTTTAGATAGAACCAATTTAATTCTAGATATTTTTGCACAACGTGCACAGACTTCTTATGCTAAAACCCAAGTAGAATTAGCACAATGTCAATATCTTTTACCTCGTTTAACTCGTTTATGGACACACCTTGACAAACAAAAAGGTGGTATTGGTATGCGTGGTCCTGGAGAAACAGAAATTGAAACGGATCGACGTATTATTCGAGATAAAATTACCTTACTAAATAAAAAATTAAAAACCATTGATAAACAAATGGCCGTTCAACGAAAAAATCGTGGCAAAATGGTTCGTGTTGCTTTGGTTGGTTATACCAATGTTGGTAAATCTACTTTGATGAATGTGATTAGTAAATCGGATGTTTTTGCAGAAAACAAACTATTTGCTACTTTAGACACTACGGTTCGAAAAGTGGTTATTAAAAATATTCCTTTTTTACTAACGGATACTGTTGGTTTTATTAGGAAATTACCTACACAATTGGTAGAGTCTTTTAAATCGACTTTAGATGAGGTTCGTGAAGCAGATTTATTGCTACATATTGTAGATATTTCTCACAAAAACTTTGAAGATCACATTGCTTCGGTTAACGCTATTTTAACCGATATTAAGTGTAATGATAAACCAACTTTAATGGTTTTTAATAAGATAGATGCTTATACGCATGAAACTATTGATGCCGATGATTTAATTACTAAAAAATCTAAAATTCATTATACTTTAGACGAATGGCAAAATACCTGGATGAATAAGACGGACAATCAAGCTATTTTTATTTCTGCATTAAATAAAGATAATTTAGAGCAATTTAAAGAAGTTGCCTATGAGGCGGTTAAGACCATTCATAAAACACGTTTTCCGTATCACGATTATTTGTATCAAGAGTATGATGAACTAGGGAATTAAATAATTCGGGTTAAAAAGAGAATTTCGAACTAACGAAATTCTCCTTTACAACCACCTTTTTGAGATTTTGTTTTATGATTATTTCTTTACTATTCAATAAAAATTGTTTTTAATTGCTCTACTATCATAACCTTAAATTCGTTGTCATACTTCTTTTTTGCCATAATTCAAATATAAAAATTTATACGCTATAAAAAATCGTCACATCAAAGGTATACATTCCGCTTTTAAAATCTAAAATAGTATTAACAGAACTAGTACATCTCCTTTATTAAAAAATTACGACCTTTGCATAAAATAAATCAGATGATTTACTATAACAATGAGACTTCTTTTGAATTAGAAAATCCAAAAGAAATCACAAATTGGATAACTTCGGTAATTACAAACGAAAATTGTAACCTAGAAGAGGTTTCTTATATTTTTTGTGATGATGATTATCTTTTAAAACTGAATATCAAACACTTAAATCACGATACTTTAACAGATATTATAAGTTTTGATTACTCTGTTGGTAGCGTTATTTCTGGAGATATTTTTATTTCTATCGAACGAGTAAAAGAAAATGCTTCTAAATTTAAAGTTTCTTTTTTTGAGGAATTACATCGTGTAATTGTTCATGGCATATTGCATTATTGCGGTTACAAAGACAAAAGTATTGAGGATAAAAAAGAAATGAGATCCAAAGAAGATTATTATCTATCTTTACGTAATTTTAATTAGAAAATATGCATGTTAAATTAGCAATAATTACTGGAGGTAGTAAAGGTTTAGGGTTTTCTCTTGTTAAAACTTACTGCAATCATGGATTTCAAGTAATTTCAATTTCTAGAAGTTCTTCTACATTTAAGCATCCTAATTTAATCGCTACAATTGCATTTGATCTTTCGAGAATAGATTTTTTTAAAGAACTAGAAAAACAATTATTTAACCATATATCTATTAAAGTAATTAATGAAGTTATTCTAATAAACAATGCTGGTACTTTAGGTAACATTAAAACAAACGAAAACAATAGTATTAAAAACATAGATACTACGATAAAACTGAATTTAACTGCTCCTTTAGCTTTAACTTCGATAATAACAAATCGTTTTAAAAACACAAAAACTATTGTTTATAATATTTCCTCTGGAGCTGCTCTTAAACCTTATTTTGGATGGGCAAACTACTGTGCAACAAAAGCTGGTTTAGCATTAGCAACAAAAACCATTGCAATTGAACAAGAAAAGAATAGTACTTTTGAAATCTTTAGTATTATTCCTGGTATTATTGATACCGAAATGCAAACTAAAATTCGTAAATCTAATAAATCTGACTTTAAACAAATAGAACGATTTATACAATTAAAAAAAGAAAATTTATTATTAGCTCCAGACGCTGTTGCTGAAAAAATATATACTATTCGTTATGAAAAATATAAAAGTGGAATTTCTATTACTTTATAAATTAAGTATTTTGTTTCACGTGAAACAAATGCCTTTTTTTATAAATATTACATTAGCAAAAGATAAAATATGAGTATATTTTTAACAAAATACGATGTAATTGTAGTTGGTGGAGGACATGCTGGTTCCGAAGCTGCTGCTGCTGCTGCAAATTTAGGAGCAAAAACATTATTGGTAACCATGAGCTTACAAAACATAGCACAGATGAGTTGCAATCCTGCTATGGGAGGAATTGCTAAAGGGCAAATTGTAAGAGAAATTGACGCTCTTGGTGGTTATAGTGGAATCATAACAGACAAAACTGCCATACAATTTAAGATGCTAAATAAGTCAAAAGGTCCTGCAATGTGGTCTCCAAGAGCACAAAGCGATCGAATGCGTTTTGCAGAAGCTTGGCGTTGGCAATTAGAAAACATTGATAATTTAGACTTATATCAAGATAGTGTAAATGGATTAATTTTTGAAAAAGAAAAAATAGTTGGTATTAAAACTACTTTAGGAATCGAGATTAAATCTCAAACGGTTATTATTACTGCTGGAACTTTTTTAAATGGACTAATTCATATTGGAGAGAAAACTTTTGGAGGCGGAAGAGCTGGAGAAAAGTCATCTACTGGAATTACAGAAGATTTGATTAAAATGGGTTTTGAATCTGGTAGAATGAAAACAGGAACTCCACCAAGAGTAGATGCAAGATCTTTAGATTTTTCTAAAATGATTGAACAACCTGGAGATAAAAACCCATTAAAATTCTCTTATTTACAAAGTATAAAACCTCTAACAAAACAGCGTTCTTGCCACATGACATATACTAGCAATGAAGTACATGATTTGTTACGTGATGGTTTTGATAGATCGCCAATGTTTAATGGTAGGATACAAAGTATTGGTCCTAGATACTGTCCTAGTATTGAAGATAAAATCGATCGCTTTGCTACAAAAGAAAGACACCAAATGTTTATTGAACCTGAAGGTTGGTTTACGAATGAGATTTATGTAAACGGATTTTCAACGTCATTACCAGAAGATGTACAAGCTAAAGCATTACGTAAAGTTGCTGGATTTGAAAACGTAAAATTTTTCCGTTTTGGATATGCTATTGAATACGATTACTTTCCTCCTACGCAATTAAAGTACACTTTGGAAACAAAATTAATAGAAAATTTATTTTTTGCTGGACAAATAAATGGAACAACTGGTTATGAAGAAGCTGCAGCACAAGGTTTAATGGCCGGAATAAATGCTGCGCTAAAAACACAAGAAAGAGATCCTTTTATTTTAAATAGAAATGAAGCATATATTGGTGTGCTAATTGATGATTTAATTACTAAAGGAACCGAAGAGCCTTATAGAATGTTTACTTCTAGAGCAGAATTTAGAACTTTGTTAAGACAAGATAATGCTGATATTAGACTGACTGGAAAATCAAATAAAATTGGATTAGCATCAAACGAACGATTAGATAGAGTTGAAGAAAAAATATCAAAATCCAATCTATTTTTAAATTTTTTAAAAATAACAAGTATAAAACCAGAGGAGGTAAATCCAATATTAGAACGAAAAAACTCTTCTTTAGTAAACCAATCTATGAAAATGTTTAAACTTGCTGCTAGACCTCAACTAGATTTTACAGACGTTGTTACTTTTAAAAAAGTTAAAGTCTTTGTTGAAGAAAACAATATAGATAAAGAAATGGTTGAACAAACCGAAGTTCAAGTAAAATATGCTGGATATATTGAAAAAGACATCGCAAATGCAAACAAATTGAAACGTTTAGAAAGTGTAAAAATTCCATTTAACTTTAACTACGATGCAACAAATATCTCTACAGAAGCAAAACAAAAATTAAATAAAATAAAACCAGAAACGATTTCACAAGCAAGTAGAATTTCGGGAGTTTCTCCAAGTGATATTTCGGTATTATTAGTTTATCTTGGTGTTTAAAAAAACAATTGTTCCACGTGGAACCTGTTTAAAAATCAAACTTTTACTTTAACAAAAAAACTTGTTTCACGTGAAACATTAAAAAATGAAAGAAATACATTCTCCAATAAATAAAGATAATAAATTAAAGGCATTTTTAAAATGTAAAGATTATACGGTATCCAATGAATTTTTTTCTATTGTAGAAGATTCTGAGTCGGAATTATTAATAACTACTCCATGCCCTAATTTAGAAAAATTAAGTTCGTATTATGAAAGTGAAGATTATATTTCACATACAGATGCCAAAAAAACCTTATTCGATAAAGTATATCAAAAGGCGAAAAATTATGCTATTAAAAAGAAAATAAAACTCATTCAAAAAGAAAATAAAAAAACAGAAAATAAAAATCTATTAGATATTGGATGTGGAACTGGAGATTTATTAGTTGCAATGAATCAACAAAATTGGAATGTAATAGGAATCGAACCAAACAAAAAAGCTAGGGTATTGGCAAAATCCAAATTAGGATTACTTACATCTAATTTTAATAATTTTGAAGATGTTTATCCTAAAATACATGAAAGTGTAAATGCTGTTGAAGAAAAATTTGATGTAATAACAATGTGGCATGTACTAGAACATGTTCCTAATTTAGAAGAATATATTGTTCTCTTAAAACAATTATTAAAACCTAATGGGACTTTAATTATAGCTGTTCCTAATCATAAAAGTTACGATGCTAAACATTATGGTAAGTTTTGGGCTGCTTATGATGTTCCTAGGCACCTTTGGCATTTTTCAAAAAAAGCAATGCATTTACTTTTTCAAAAAGAAAAAATGAGGATTGAAAAAACCATTCCGATGAAATTAGATGCTTTTTATGTAAGTCTCCTTTCTGAAAAATACAAAACAGGAAAATCCAATCTAATAAAAGCTTTTTGGTATGGATTAATTTCTAATATGAAGGCAAAACGTACAAAAGAGTATTCTTCGTTAATTTATATTATCAAAAACACTTAATTTGTATTTTAAACACCTTAAAATGGTAAATAAATTTATAATGATGTTGTTTGTTCTATAAAAACAAAACAGCCCTTAGAACCTTTATTTTAACACCTTTTAAAATAAGTAATTTTTATTACAATTATAATTAGTATAAATAATTATTATAATTATAAAATAAAGATTAAACTGAAATTTATCCTAAATTGTACTCGTCAAAAAGAAAAATGGAATCTACAAGAATAAATAAATTTTTAAGTGAAGTTGGTTACTGTTCTAGAAGAGCTGCTGATAAATTAATATTGGCAAAACGCGTTACCATAAATGGCAAAATTCCAGAAATGGGAACTAAAATTACTTCTTGTGATGAAGTTAGAGTAGACGGAAAATTAATTAATAAATCAAAAGATGATTTTGTTTATATTGCTTTTAATAAACCTATTGGTATTGTTTGTACAACGGATACTCGTGTAGAAAAAAATAACATTATTGATTATATAAATTATCCTAAAAGAATTTTTCCAATTGGAAGATTAGACAAACCAAGCGAAGGTTTAATTTTTTTAACAAATGACGGAGATATTGTAAATAAAATATTACGTGCAAGAAATAACCATGAAAAAGAATATATTGTTACAGTAAATAAATTTATTACAAGAGATTTTATTCAAAAAATGAGTAATGGTGTTCCTATATTAGATACCATTACTCGTAAATGTAAAATAGAACAACTAAATACGAATACATTTAAAATTATTTTAACACAAGGGTTAAATAGACAAATTCGTAGAATGTGTGAGTATTTAGACTACAGAGTTACCAAACTAAAACGCGTTAGAATTATGAATGTAAAGTTAGATTTACCTGTTGGTAAATGGAGAAACCTAACCAAAAAAGAATTGGATATTATTACTAACTCTATTGTGGATTCTAAAAAAACTTTTGAGCAATCATCTACTAAATACTAATTCAATAAAAACTTTTCTAAATTAGAAATATAATAATAATTTATATTATGCGTTAAATTCATAATATAAATTAAACTAACAATATTATGAAAAAAATAAGTATAGTAATAGGTATAAGTCTGTTATTGTTTTCTTGCAAAAGTGATGACAATACTCCTACGGAAGAAACATTAATTTTTGGTAATGAAGGCACCCATGAAGTAACAATAACTTCACAAAGCACCAACCAAAATTCAACAGCATATTATCCTAGCGATATTAGTACAATGAATGATAAAACGCCTGTTATATTTTTTATTTCTGGATGGACATCCTCAACACCTGCATCACGATATGATACATTATTTCGATTCATAGCTTCGCATGGTTATACGGTAATATATCAATTACAAGGTGCTGTTACTAATTCTAATTTTGCTATAAATGGATTGGATTCATTTTTAAGTAGTAATGACAATATTATTAAAAACACAATAGTTCCTAATTTAGACACTACAAAAATTGGTGTTTTAGGACACTCTGCTGGAGGAGGAATGACTCTCACGGTTTTAAAACATTTTTCAAGTTTAGGATATGGTAATAATGGAAGATTTGTAATGATGTATGATCCTTGGTTTGCTTTTGATATGAGTAAATCAAACATTCAAAATCTGCCTAATAACACAAATGTAATTCTTGAACAGTTTGGTACACGAGGTAATAATGATGAAAATAGAACGGATGCTAGAATTCCATTGACTATATATTCATTACTCACATCAATTTCTGACGAAAAAAAAGATTATTATGTATATGACCAACAAAATGCAGATCATAAATATCCGTATGGCAATGGTCGTTCGTATAGTGAAATGCAGGGAATTTTAAAACCATTAGATGCATTAATGTATTATACTTTTAAAAATAATCAAAGCGAACAAGCAAGAATAGCTGCATTAGAAAATGGAAATGATAATCCTTATGATAATGGAAATGGAATTCAAGAAGTATTACCGCAATATGATTATCCTTGTGATGGTGTAAATAATACGCTTATAAATTATTGTGAAATTATTCCTTAAAACCTCCGTTCGATATAACATTTGTTCACAAAAAATAAGGTTTGAATAAAGTATTTAATGGTATAACGAATTATTTTGTGTCTATTTTCTAAAATAGACACAAATTTATTTAATCCATTATGTATTAAGGTTTTGTAATGCGTTTTTAATGACTAAGAAAGAGGTAAAATAACTAAAAACTCCGTTCCAATATTTAATTCGGATGTAAATGTAATTGTTCCTTTATAGGCTTCAATAATATTTTTTACCATTGCTAATCCAAGACCCATTCCGCTTGATTTTGTAGTAAATTTTGGCTCAAAAATCTGATTTTTATGTTCTTCGGCAATTCCTTTTCCATTATCCGAAATACTAATAATTACTTTTTCTTCTTTTTCAAAAACACGTACTTCTATCTGTGGGTTTTCTGTTTCTACCAATGCTTGTGTGGCATTTTTTACCAAATTCGTTACCACTCGTGTCAATTGAATTTTATCTAATTGCGCTGTTATATTTTCCTTTTCTGGATGGTAAGTAATATACGATTCATTAAAAATTTCCAATCCGTGTTTTACTACTTCTACAACATTTAATTTTTCCTTATTGTGTGTTGGCATTTTAGCAAAATTAGAAAATGCCGATGCTATAGATGTTAATGTATCTATTTGTAATAATAACGATTGACTAAATTCTTTTAATTTTTCTTTATTATCGGAATCTTTTGGATTAAACTTTCGTTCAAAATTCTGTACTGTTAATCGCATTGGTGTTAATGGATTTTTAATCTCATGTGCAACTTGTTTTGCCATTTCTCGCCAAGCTTCTTCTCTTTCGCTTTTTGCTAATTTTACAGCACTTTCTTCTAATTCATCTACTTTTTCGTTGTATGCATCGAGCAATGTAGTAATTTCTCTACTAGCATTAATTACGGTTACTTTTTCGTTTCGTCTACCAATATGCATTTCGCTAATTTTATCACTCACTTCTTTAATGGATTTGGTAATGTAACTAGATAACCAATATGCTATGGTAATACCAACCAATAATAATAAAAAATACGCAAAAGCCAAACGTTCTAAAAACTCATTTAATTCTTTATTTTGTTCGGAATTATCTTGTAAATATGGTAAACCTAAAATACCTATTGGTTTAAATTTTGTGTCCTCAATATAGGTATAAGAAGCTTGTACTTCTTTACCATCTATTTTTTTATTTTTTATATAACGTTTGTTTTCACTTTTTTCAATACTGTTAACTATTTTTTGAGATAAATTGTAGTTTTTAGTATCTTCTGGAAAGGTAGGAACTGAACTAATTAATAATTTTCCTTTTAAATCGTAAATATCAATATCTAATTTATTGTTATTTGAAATATTATGTATTTGATCTCTAAAAATTCTTGGTATTTCTTCTGTTTCTACAACATAAGTTGTTCTGTCTAATTCATTTTCTATAGTAGCTTTAATATTGTTTTCCTTACGAATTAATCGCTTGTTATGGTAATCGTTACTTTGTTCTTTATATTGATAAATTGCAACTTGTATGGTTACTATTAGTGCTATAAGAACTAATAATAACATCGATAAAAAAATACGAATACGTAAAGATAAATTCTTAAAATTCATAAGCCTAATTGATTGGTAAATATACTATTTTTTATTCTTGCCTTCGTATTTCTTTATTTACATCTAAAAATACTGTAATACCAAATTTCACATCGCAGTGCCTTTTATTTTAATGTGTTTCTATTTTACAGTATCTATCAATTAACATGGTATTTTTTCTACTCTTTTTTGGTGTCTTCCGCCTTCAAATTTGGTATTTAAAAACAATTGTACAAATCTTAATGCTTGTTGTATGGATACAAATCGTGCTGGAATACTCAACACATTAGCATTATTGTGTTTTCTTGCCAATTCTACCAATTCGTTATTCCAACATAAAGCTGCTCGTACATTTTGGTGTTTATTTGCTGTTATTTGCGCTCCATTTCCTGATCCACAAATAATAATTCCTAAGTCTGCTTTTTTTTCTGCTACTGCTTTCGCTGCTAAATGTATAGTATCTGGATAATCCATACTGTCTTCGGTATCTGTTCCAAAGTTAATTACTTTGTAATTATTTGCTTTGAGATATGTAACTATTTCGAATTTATATACAGTTCCTGCATGATCGTTTGCTATTGCTATTGTTTTCATTTTTTGTTTTTTATTAAGCCATCATTAAACCGCAAGATCCAAAACTAATTACTAAGTATACTACGCCAAGTATAAATAGTATTTTTCCTGTTTTTTTCTTTCCTTTATTCGATAATATTGCTCCAATAATAAAAAACACTAAAGCTGGAGCTATCATAACTCCAAATAGTAGAATAAATAATCCATCTAAATTTACTTCTAACGCTATCATACTAAATCTTTTTTAAGTTTTTCTAAATATGCTTTTTTATCATCTCTATAAAATAAATTCATCGTTTCAAATGGTATTATTTTGTTGTCTTTATTTACGATATGTACACAGGATTTTTTGATAGCTCTTACATCAAAATTATAGGCATCTATAAACTGCATGATAATAATACGAAATAAATTGTCATATCCCAAATCTGGTGCATCTATCTTTGGTAAACAGCACATCATAGATTTTAATTCTTCTTCTGCACATTCTACGGATGTTCCTGTACTAAACATATTTATCATTTTTTCGTGTAGTACTTCATCTTGCTCATAAATAATGGTATTTTTACTATTATCTAATAAATCTTTTGGATTTACTAATCTTGTTAACGGAAAGGTTTCTTCTCCTAATTTTAAAGCATACGCCATTACTAAAGCATCTGGATTACATGGTACTGGTATTAAATCATCGGCATTAAATACATCGGTTTGTTCTAGTATTTTTCTTCGTACTTCGGTTAGTGTTATTCTATTTTTTTCTAAATCAAAATCGTCTAATCTTCCTGCAATTTGTGTTGGCTGTAAGGTTACTCCTCGTATACATTTTTGTTTTAGTGCATAGTCTATTATTTTTCCTATTTCGTTATCATTTACTCCTTTTTGTAAGGTTACTACTAAAGTTGTAGATAAATTTACTTCGTTTAGATTTGCTATTGCTTGTTCTCTTATTTTAGTAAGGTCTGCTCCTCTCATGGTTTGTAATACTTCTTTTTTAAAGGAATCGAATTGTAAATATATTTCAAAATCTGGACTATATGTTTTTAATCGCTTTGCAAATTCGATGTCTTTTGCTATTTTAATACCGTTTGTATTTAACATTATATGTTTTATAGGTAATGTTTTTGCATAATCTAATATTTCCCAGAATTGTGGATGTATGGTTGGTTCTCCTCCACTTATTTGTACTACATCTGGTTCTTTTTCGTTTATTACTATAGTATCAAACATTTTTTTTATTTCGTCTAATGTTCGATGTCTTCCATAGGTTGGCGAGGATCCTGCATAACAGGTTGGACAGGTTAAATTACATCTGTCTGTTACTTCTACAATGGTTAAACAAGAATGTTGTTCGTGATCTGGACATAATCCACAATCGTACGGACAACCATAATCTGTTTTTGTATTAAATTTATATGGTATATCTGATGGTTTGTTATAATTTCTAATATTTTTATAATATGGTATATCATCGGCAATTAATACTTTTGAATTTCCATGTTCTGGACATCGTTTTAGCATGTATACATTATCATCTTCAAAAACAATTTTTGCATCAATTCTTTTTAAACATTCTGGACATAGACTTAATGTAAAATCGTAATACGTATATTTTCTTGTTGGCATTTTTATTTTTTTAGTAAAGAATAAATTGTTTTGTAATAATAGAGAATACAAAGTAAGCACAATATTTGAATACTGCTTAGTCCTATTACAAAAAATGTATTTGGTTTTATAAATTCTATAAGGAAACGAAAACTAAAATAGAATAACATAAAGTATTTATAGAGTGTTCCATTTTGTAATTTTTTTCTTTTTTGAATGCTCTTTAATCTAACCACCAATAATACTAAAAATAGCAATTCATATAAAGCTATTGGATGTCTTAATATACCATCTCCTAAATTCATACCTGTAAAAAATGTAGTTTTACTACCATAGGTAAATTCGTTTGTTCCTGATAAAAAACAACCTATTCTACCTATAAAAATTCCGAGTATTATTGGAAATGTAAACAAATCGCCAGATGATTTTTTTTCTCCTATTATTTTTTTAACCAATTCTACTCCTAACAAACCACCAAATAATCCTCCCATAATTGTTTTGGTATTCATTAAATTTATAACTAATTTTAGTGTAAATTCTTCAATATATGGAAACTCTAAAAATCCAACCAATCTTGATCCTAAAAACGCACCTATTGTTGCTCCTAAAATGATAGATAATCTATTATTTGATGTAATAATATCTTTTTGTTTTTTTCGTAAATAAACATAATATCTAAAAGCTAAAAAGAAGGCTAAATATTCTAATATTAAATGAATATTTAGTGTTTTTTCAAAGATAATTGGTTCAAAAGGAATATTCAACACATAATTTTTTATGCTCAAAATTACTATAATAATGTGAATTTTATTAATTTTATATGGATAATATATATCAGAAATATGAATGTCTTTTTCGTTATTAACAAATCAAAATTAAATTGTTCATTCATTTTTTTAAAACGATATAAATAAATACATTATAAAAAACACGAATTGTTAATAATTTTGTATTCAAAAAAGATAAGTAAATTTTGGTTTTAAAAAATAAATTACAATACTCGTTAATTATTTTAATTTCCAAAAAAAGCTATCTCTTTTTTAAAACATCTTATGAACAATAAAATTACTATTTATAAAAAATAGTATTAAAATAGTTATTAAAAAAAGTAGTTAATATGTGTTATTAACAATTTGTTTATGAAAAAGAAAGTAGTCTTGATTTATAAAGTATTAGCTTATTAAAAACTTGTTGATTATTATTAATAAGTCATTAAAGCAAATTTTATAATACATTTTTATAGTATATATTAACAAGCTATAATAACCACCATTTCTTTTTAAATTTTTTTAAATAAAATAGTATTATATTATTAATTGTTGATAAAGTTGAAATCTATTTTTTGTAATTTGCCATCTAAATGAATGATAATGATATTTAATAAATTAACACTTCCTATAGTATTATTACTTCTTGGAGTATTGTATTATTTTAGTTTAAACTACGTATATACATCTGCTACAAACGATTTATTAAATCAGCAAGTTGAGACTTCTAAAAATCAAGCTAATTTAATTTCTAATTTACTTGCAGAAAAATTACGTAGTGGTTTTTCTAAAGAGCAAGTTAAAAACGAATTGCAACGTAGTATTGAAAATAGTTCTACTGATTATAGTTTTATTTGTATGTTTGATGATTCTGGTAGAGAAATTTGTCATCCTAATAAAGAAAAAATAGGCAAATTATTGGCAAGTAATAATTCGTTTATTACATCTATTTCTAATTACGAAGTAGAAAAAAATTTTAAAGATGCTATTTTAGAAAAAAAAGCTATTGGTGGTTTGAGAAAAATAGAAAATCGTACAGAAATTGTTTATTTAAGTCCTGTACAAAATTCAAATTGGATTGTAGCTTCGCATTCTAATGTGCTTAAGTTTAAAATAATTTTTAAAAATTTAAAACAAAAATTAGTAATCTTATTTTTATTAGTTTGGTTGAGTAGTGCTTTATTAATTTACTTTTTTTTACAGAAAATTAATAGAGAAAATTTAAAATATCTAACCGAATTAAACAGAAAAACTGGTAATCAATATTTTAATGAATTAGCATCTATTAATAAAACATTACATACTTCTACAAATACCAAAAAAATTAGATTATTAGCTGATAAAGGAACTAAATTAACTCCTGTTTTTATCGAAAATATAGCATTTATTTATTCAGAAAATAAAATAAGTTATATTGTAGAATTTGACAATGAAAAATCGTCTATTAATAGTTCATTAGAAGAACTGTTTAAAATTTTAGATAATACATTATTTTATAGGGCTTCTCGACAAGTAATTGTTTCTATAAAAGCTATTGATAAAATTGAAAAATATGGAAGTACACAACTAAAAGTTATTACTAATCCAATCGCACCAATAGCTATAATAATTAGTAAGGCAAAACTTACTGATTTTAAAAAATGGGTTGGTAAAAATTAAAATT
>JALSLK010000091.1 GCA_026988355.1 Flavobacteriaceae bacterium | reverse complement strand
CCCTACGAGTGAAGGGCTTCACATAGTGTGACTTATTATTGTATTACAAGTTTGCTTAGGTGGACGATGATTTTGGATAGTAGGTCAGGAGTAGAAATACTTTGGACTATGAAGAGCCGTATGAATCTAGAGGTTCACGTACGGTTCTGTGAGAGGTTTAGGGGTGAAATTCCCCTTTACCTACTCGACTTATTTAATGTTTATAGTATATCTGCATTTTGGAAAATTATAACAACCATAAAACTTTCCATATTTTCCTCTTTTTTTAATAAGTTTATTACCACACTTGGGACATATTTTTTGTTTTTCCTTTTTATTTCGTTCTCGTATCTGTTTTTTTACTTGTAATGAATGACTTTTAGATACTTTTCGGTCAGTTATATTACTCTTGAGTAATTTATCTGAAATCAATTCCATTTGACTATATGATAAACTCTCTTGTTCATTTAAGTTCTTAATTGTCCTTATAAGTTTGTTATTATAAACAACAGGAAGAGTCGTTGTCACATTTTTTAGTTTACCATCTCCCGCAAAAACAACTATTGGAAAATATTTAATGTAATTATATTCTGAAAGAGTTTTTTTTATGGCTAAGACGTGAACCCAGTTTTGTTTAATCGGATTTCTTAATTTACTTTTATGTTTATAAATAGTTTGAGTCCAATATTCAGAGTTTTGATGTCCGTGAATCCAACCTTTATAGTTTTTTGTTTCGATAACAAAAATTCCACTTTTGCTAATTACAATGTGGTCAATTTGAGTAGTTAAGTCTCCATTTTTTAATAATATATCATTTAATACTAGATATTCCTTTTTATTAAGACGTTTTAGTTTAGAAGCTACTTTGTACTCTCCAATTGAGCCTTTAATTTTAGGAACAATTCTTTTTTTGAAATAATATGAAATTCCATAAAAAACTAAAATTATAATAAGTATTAAGAATTCCATTTTTATTGAGAATGTTCTTGAAGATTACGAGGTTCAACTTGCTGCCAACATCAATATAAACGTAACATATTTTTCATTACGGCTAAAATACGAAATAAAGATTAAAAGATTTACGGAAAACCATAAGTGTATCCTAACCGTTCCGATACGGATAATATAATTGTAACAAATCTCAAAAACACACGTCACATAAGTGAATATAAAACAAAATGCGATGAGTGGAGGAAGTATATCAGCAATGGTACAAAGTATAAAAGGAAATAACGCTTTGCGAAAATCAAAGCGAGAAAAATACAAGGCATATAAAAAAAATGGTACTATTGATAATGATAAAAAATTAGAATTTAAGCAAGTTTCGGAGGAAGAGTTAAAAATAATTAATGCAAAAAACTTAAAACGCATAGAAAAAGAAGAGCAGAGACGATTATTAACCTTTGCAGGAATTGTAATTTTAATAATTGTAGTAGCATATTTTTTATTTCTCTAGAAGTTTAAATTAGAATATATAATATCGAAAATTTCGAGACAATATTCAGCCTTATTTTTCTTCATTAAAGAACACTTTATAAAAAAACATTTTCTTTTCATCATCAAAACCACGTTCTAGATAATACGAAGCGGCATCAGGAGAGTCTACATCAATTTTTATAGAAATATGTGTGTCCAATTTAATTTCGGATTTAAAATTTTTCTTTTCTTTTTTAAGTACTTTGTCCGAAACGAAAAATTGATTTCTTAAGACAATATTTCCTTCGGTTTCGTATTGTTTTTTGTAGTCATCAAATAGTTCAATATGTTTTTCTTCTTCAAAAACATCTTGTTTAAAATCGTCTACATTAACCGTTTCGTTTTCTTTAAAAAAGTCAATAGTATTTGCTAAAAATTCACTTTGTTGTTTTTTACCAAAATTCTCTTTAATAACTTCTTCCGAAAAAGAAGCACAGAATTCCATGTAATTTTTGGTATGGCTGTTACTATCGTCGGCAGGTTTAATTTGTAAAAAATTTTTAATCCAATATTGCGCATCGTAGCTATTATTATCCACACTTAAAACAATTTTGCCTTCCGCATCTGTCGTATTAATAATCAAACAACCTTTGTCTAGTTTTTTAGTGCTAATACCCTCCAAAAGCATTAATTCAATTTGACCATTTTCGATATACGTTTGAAAAAAATCCGATTTATTTTCAATTTTAAAAACACCAATCGCATCGGTAAGAACATCGTTAATTTCAATGTCTGCAAAACGAACAATCATGACATCGCCAACTTTTATGTTAGCAGAATTAGACTGTTCAAATAAGTGTTTTACAATATTTTTAGAAACTTCAACAAAATCATCGTCGCTTTTAAAAAGCGAATCGGTATAACTATTCATTTCGTTTAAACTCACATCTGCATGATGATAAAAACGATAGCTTTCTGTAAGGTTGGTAAACGATTTTAATAAAAAGTTAAACATTAGGGGATAACTACCTTCATCAAATAATAAAGTTTTATCCGAAAATACATTTCTAGTACTGTTGTATTTGTTTCCAACTTTATGGATAATAAATTCAACAATTTGAGCTCTATTTTTTTTTATCATATTTTTTTAGAATAAAAAAAGTGTAGTAAAAACCACACTTTAAAAATTATAATTCGTTTTATTGTTAGAAACGAAATCCAGTATTAATACCAATTCGAGGAACCAAGTTTGGAGAACCTTCGGATTCAAATAAATTTCTACCTAAACCAACATAAATGTCTAAAACAAAACCTCTAGGGCTAATAAAACTTTTTCCGCCAGCCAAACCAAAAGCACCATCCGTATAGCTAACTTCACGTAAGCCATCATCACTAGTACCGGTACCATTATTAATTGCAAAAAAGCCTTCAACAAATACATTTTCTATGTTTCCTAACGGAAAATATTGTCTATAAAAAGGAGTGACACTAAAATCTTCTCGATATCCAAAAATATTATCTTTATCTGCTAAAGATTTAAAGATAGAAACACCAACAGCAGATTCTTCATTAAGAATATATTGGTAAGTTCCGTCTAATGCTTTAAAAGCAACCAAATCGAAAATATCTAATTTCACTTCGTGTTTTTGAGCATTTACATTAATTCCAACAATAAGGAGAACGATTATTACAATATATTTTTTCATTTTTCTATAAATTTAATTAAAACACAAAATAACAAAAAATATCTTAAAAAAACTGGTATAAATTACTTTATCTTTGCCATATTAAAACATAGTGAATTCTACTATACAAAGTTTATAAAATGAAAGAATCTAATATTTTACCACGTAAAAAACCAGAATGGTTACGAGTAAAATTACCAATAGGAAAAAAATATACCGAATTAAGAAAAACAGTAGATAAATATAAATTAAATACGATATGTACTAGTGGAAGTTGTCCAAATATGGGAGAATGTTGGACAGAAGGTACAGCGACATTTATGATATTAGGAAATACATGTACAAGATCCTGTGGTTTTTGTGGCGTAGCAACAGGAAGACCAGATAGTGTAGATTGGGAAGAACCAGACAAAGTGGCGCGATCTATACATATCATGCAAATAAAACATGCCGTAATTACATCGGTAGATAGAGACGATTTAAAAGATGGAGGTTCGATAATTTGGGCAGAAACGATTCAGGCAATACGAAGAGCAAACCCAAATACAACTTTAGAAACATTAATACCAGATTTTCAAGGAAATAAAATAAATCTAGATCGAATAATAGCGGTAAAACCAGAAATAGTATCACATAATTTAGAAACGGTAAGACGATTAACAAGAGAAGTGCGTATTCAAGCCAAATACGATAGAAGTTTAGAAGTGTTATTATATTTAAAAGAAAGAGGGCTGCAAAGAACAAAGTCAGGAATTATGTTAGGTCTGGGAGAAACAGAAGAAGAAGTAATCGAAACCTTACACGATTTAAGAGCAGCAAAAGTAGATGTTGTGACTATTGGACAATATTTACAACCAAGTAAAAAACACCTACAGATAAAAGAATACATTACACCAGAGCAATTTAAGAAATACAAAAAAATAGGTTTAGAATTAGGATTTAGACATGTAGAAAGTGGAGCTTTGGTACGTTCATCATACAAAGCACAAAAACATCTGTTATAAAATTGAGTTGGTATTAACAATAACTTAACATATTTAAAAAAAAATGGCACAGATATTGAAATATAGATTTCAGATAATAAGAAGTCATAAACCTTATTATTTTTCATAAGAAAATTTGAGTTAGTATTAGCATCCAACCTTAAAAGGTTGGATGTTTCGTTGTATTTAAATTTCCTTGATTTGATGCCTTTTAATACCAATTTGATTTTTTTGCGTATTTTGAGTCGAACTCAGGTTATTAGTAAAATATTATTTATAACATTAGTATGATAAGTGAATAATAATTGTTAACTTTGTAGAGCTAGAAGAAGTTAATTTAACTTACAATATACAAAAAGGGGATTTAGTTGTAAAGCAAAGACATAATAAATTAGTTGTGTGGTCTTTTTCGATGGAATTCATCTTAGGGACTTTAAAATGATGGTAAATCATAATAGAAAAACTAAAATGTAATTGTGAGAGTACTAACAACTAATTTTGTATTTAGAAAAATGAAAAAACTAATAACTGGAATACTGTGTTTGGTCGCACTTTCGACTAATGCGCAAATGGGAATTAAAGATTATGAAACGGCAAAAAAGAAAATTGATTTACAAAATGAAATAATCTTTTTTATGAAATTTACTAGATGGATGGGAAGTGAAGAAATGAAACAGAGAAACGTGTATTCCGTAGTAAAGTATGTAATTGATGACATTATACATTATAAAATTTCAAAAGATGCCTTTTATAGAAAAGACTTTATAACAATGTATGACGATGATTTTGATAAATCAAAAAATACAATAAAGAAAAAATTTAAAGGTTATAAAATTATTAATGAAAAATTAATTTGCCTATATGGACATAAAGATTTATTTGAAATAAAAAAGAAAAGAAAAGTACCAAAACGATTTTATGCTACAAAAAATGAAACCTTAAGTGACGACTATCAATCTTTTTCAGTAACGTTAGTTTTAAATGGATTAGGAAAGTTAGACGTAAAACGAATTTATATGAGTTACGATGATTCTGAAAATTTTGTAGCATATAGAAACGAAAGATTAAGAAGACAAAATTATGGAAGAACTCCATAATTAGACTATAAACAATTTAGTTTATGAAACCCCTAAAACCTACATTAGAAGAATTACCTAAGTTGGCCAAAGAAAAGGCAAAAGAAAGTGTGCAATTTTTTAAAATGTTAAAACGACGAACACCAAAAGATTTAGATTACATTGTACAAGATTTACACGAAAAAGAATTTGAAAAAACAGATTGCTTAACTTGTGCAAATTGCTGTAAAACGACAAGTCCAATTTTTACAAATGTCGATATTAGAAGAATTTCTAAGCATTTAAAAATGAAAGAAATGAACTTTATTACACAATATTTAGAACAAGATGAAGATGAATTTATGGTATTAAAAGAAGCGCCATGTGCCTTTTTAGATACAGATAATACTTGTTTTATATACGATGTAAGACCAAAAGCATGTGGCGAATATCCACATACAAATCGAAGAAAATTCATACAATTAGCAGAATTGACAGTAAAGAATACAGAAATTTGTCCAGCAGCCTATAATATCGTAGAAGCATTAAAAGAAAATTTATTAGAAAGTTTAGATAGAAAAGGAAAAAGCAAACGAAAACGGACATAATTAGATTACAGCAATAAAAAATTACACAAAATGATATTAAGAGAACTAAACGGAAAGAAACCAGTATTTGGTGCAAACTGTTTTATAGCCGAAAATGCAGCGATTATTGGCGATGTAATTTGTGGAAACGATTGTAGTATTTGGTACAATGCAGTAATAAGAGGCGATGTGCATTACATACGAATAGGAAATAAAGTAAACATACAAGATGGAGCAGTACTACATGCAACTTATCAAAAACACCCAACAACCATTGGAGATAATGTATCCATAGCACATAATGCCATAGTACATGGTTGTACCATAAAAGAAAATGTACTTATCGGAATGGGAGCTATTGTAATGGATGGTTGTGTAGTACATTCCAATTCCATCATAG
Source organism: Flavobacteriaceae bacterium (assembly GCA_026988355.1). Taxonomy (GTDB): domain Bacteria; phylum Bacteroidota; class Bacteroidia; order Flavobacteriales; family Flavobacteriaceae; genus S010-17. The sequence continues at coordinate 83,356 of JALSLK010000091.1, read as the reverse complement.
CAGCAGGAGCAGTAGTAACTAAAGGAACAATCGTAGAAAGTGGTACTATTTACGCAGGAACACCAGCAAAAAAAATTAAAGATATTAGTGTCGATTTATTATCAGGCGAAGTAGAGCGAATAGCAGATGCTTATATAAAATACGCTTCTTGGTATAAATAGAAATTAGAAATAAAACCAATTCAATTTCAAAATGCGCTAAATAGATTTGAAATTGAGTTGGTATAAAACGAAAGAGAAATCATTCCAGCCGTACATTATCCAAAATATCAACAACGGTACTTTTCGCATAATCAGCAGGATTATTACCTAATTCGCCCTCAGGAACAATACTATTTTGAGCCTTAAAATAGTCAATCCACGTTTGGTCAATTTTACCAGTATTTTTATTGGTAAAAGACATAGGTTTAACAGAAAAAATAGGCGAATTATCCTCCATTAAAAAAGAATCATAGACCAATTCCGAACAGTAATACTTATCATTGTTTAAACGGAATTCCATATCGTATGGTTTACCTAAAAGGTTAGAAGCTCTAATTAAGGCAGCATCAATAGTATTACGAAATTCTTTTTTAAGCCGACCAACCATAACTTTAGGATTGCCATTAGCAAATTTACTGCGATTTAAAAAAGACTTTAAAGGTGTTTTTTGCACACTATCAAACGCTTCAATAACAAAAATGTTCCCATTTTCAATAACAACAATTCCTATATGTGAAATTTTTAAAATACCAGCATCCGCAGTAGCATTTTCAATAGCATCACTCAAAGTACTATTATCTAAATCCTGAAAAATCAAATCGCCAGATTGTAATTTTGAAGTATTAGAACAAGCAAAAAATAAAAAAATAAAAAAGAGATATACAAGCTGTTTCATGAAAAATATTTTTTGCAAGGTAGAATAATTAAAATACATAAAACTTTGTGAACCTAGCGATTTCATAGTGTCCTTTGTGGTTAAAAAAATAAAATATCAGAAATTAGGAGCAATACAAAATTCCATAACTTTTTTATTAGGATGAGTAAACCGAATATATTCTGCATGTAAATATAACCTATCAGCTTTATTACCATACAAATCATCGCCAACAATAGCAGTATTCAATCCCAAAACATGCGCAGCATGAACCCTTAATTGATGTGTGCGACCAGTAATTGGCGTAAATTCAATACGTGTTTTTTGATCTTGTATCCCCAAAACATTCCACATCGTTTTAGCAGGTTTTCCATGCTTAAAACAAACCAATTGTCTAGGTCTATCATCCAAATCCACACGAAGCGGTAAATTAATTTCGCCATTATTATTAAGAATCAAACCATCTAATAAAGCGATATACCTTTTTGTAATAGAGCGATTAATAAATTGATTTTGTAAAAATTGATGCGCTTTTTTCGTTTTAGCAATAAGCATGATTCCAGAAGTAGACATATCCAAGCGATGAATAATTAAGTGTTTTTCAGACTCAGGATAGATTTCTTTTAATCTACTAAAAACCGAATCGCTTATAGATTTACCAGGAACAGACAATAATTCGGTAGGCTTATTAATAACCAACATTTGCTCATCTTCAAAAATAAATTCAATTTTTTTGTCTTTAGCAAGGTTTTTTAATAACGGATTTTCATCCAAAACCAGACCATTTAACATATACGACAAAACAGGTTCACATTTACCTTTACATGAAGGATAAAAAACACCATGTTTGCGAATAGCAGCATTACCAGATTTTCCCCACCAAAATTCTGCCATAGCAATAGGTGTTAGTCCATTTAAAAAAGCAAACTGTAATAATTTTGGAGCAGCACAATCGCCAGTACCAGCAGGAGCTTCTAAGTTTAAATCCTTAAAAATAGAAAGCAAACTCTTAGTTTTGCCATCGGAATTTAAAAAGTGATATTGTGAAAAAATATTGCGATGTAAGGCATTCGATTTAGAATTACGCAAAGATTTTAACCTAGTGATTTTAAGATGTAAGGCATTTAATTTCTCTTGCAGTGAAATAAATTTATCCTCGTAATAACAAATCAATTCCCTTAAATAAAATGTATCGTGAAGGCTTTCGTTATGTAATTGTATCTGTAAAGATTCTGTAAACGGAGAGGCATTTTTTTTTCGTAATTTCCGTTGTAATTTTCGTTTTTTAAGTTTTTCTTTTTCCACAGAAATAATATTTTCAGCAATTTTATTATTCTCCGCAACTATTTTTTGTAGAGTAATATAATGCGAATCCATTTCTAAGGTAGTAATATCATTGCTCAGAGCAATTAAAGCAGCATTTTCTTTAGAAAAAAAACCATCCATCTGTAAAATATCATAAACAGGAGGAACAAAATGCATCAAGTCACTTTGATTTGGAAGATTGCCAGAAAAAGCACTTAGATAACCAAGTTTACCATTACTATTTTTAACGACCAAAACACCAAACATTTTACCAATTTCGTGTGTGTTATTAAGCAAACCAAGACGGCGTTTAAAAATTGATGAAAAATCGAGATACTCTTGTAATTCTTCCGAAGCAATTTTTGCCAAAAGATGCGGTTCGTAATAAAAAGGAAACGTAAATTTTTTAGGCAACGGAATGCCAACAATAGATTTTTTAAACGGAGTAAAGTAAGTCACGAATCATTTTTTAGAACAGCAAAAGTAAATATTCAAATTGAAAAGAAATACATTTTGTCATGTAAAAAAGTTTTTCTAAAACAGAACTACTTTTTTTTGAAGCTTAGAGAGGCGTATATTAAAACATTTTATGAAAAGAACACAAAACATATAATCCAACAACCAACATTTCGATATAACATTTTTCATGCAACATCTCTCCGTATTTCCAACAGAATTCTTACCTTGCACCTTACTTATGATAGAATTTATATTAAATAATAAACCAATACGTCTTTTTGAAAAATCAGGAATGACATTATTGGACTTTATACGAGAAAACAACCGATTGAAAGGAACAAAAATTGGATGTAGAGAAGGAGATTGTGGTGCTTGTACCGTCTTAGTAGGAACGTTAGAAAAAGAAGAGGTAACATACCAAAGTATCACTTCCTGTATTTCGCCATTAGGAAATGCAAACGGAAAACATATCGTAACCATAGAAGGAATAAATCTAGAAAAAAAGTTGAATGTAGCACAGCAAGTTATGGCAGATAATTTTGCCACACAATGCGGGTTTTGTACTCCAGGCTTTGTAGTTTCTATGACAGGATTTGCGTTAAAAATGGTAGAAAATACAAATACGAATACATGCACAGAAGCCATAAGTGGTAATATTTGTAGATGTACAGGATATAAATCTATAGAAAAAGCAACCAATGACTTGGAAGCAAAGTTAGCTACAATTCAACAGTCAAAACAATTAGCAGAGTTAATACGAGAAGGATTTATTCCAGATTATTTCTCGTCAATTCCAGAAAAGTTAAAAAAGATAAACTTTAGAGCTTGGTTAAACAGAACAGAAGGAAACTTTGTAGCAAATGGAACCGATTTATATGTAAGACAAGCAGACGCATTGTCCGAAGGAAACGTAAACTTAGTAGGAGAAATAACCATACTAAAAGGAATTGCCATAGAAGAAAATAGATGTAAATTAGGAGCAAGTACAACGGTAACCGAAATCGCAGAAAACGAAAGCCTTCAAAAAATATTTCCAAAACTAAAAGCATATTTAAAATTAGTATCCTCAGAACAAATCCGAAATATGGGAACGCTCGGCGGAAATTTTGTAAACGCATCGCCAATAGGAGACATGTCTATATTCTTTTTAGCCTTAAATAGTACCTTACATATTTTAGGCGAAACCGAACGAGAAATACCCTTTCAAGAATTTCATCAAGACTATAAAAAATACGATTTACAAAAAGAAGAAATCCTTACAGCCATATCTTTTGAAATTCCAGATAAAGATACCAAATTCAATTTTGAAAAAGTGAGTAAACGAACACATTTAGATATCGCAAGTGTTAATTCTGCAGCAAAAATAACCGTAAAAGAAAATACCATAACCGTAGCAAATATTTCGATTGGAGGTGTAGCAGCAATACCAAAATTTTTGGTAAAAACGAATGCCTATTTAAAAGGGAAAACGATAAATATAGCAACGGTAAAAGAAGCAGAAAAAGTACTGCAATCCGAAATAGCACCAATAAGCGATGTGAGAGGAACCAATATATACAAACGATTGTTAGCAAGGCAACTGTTCTTTGCACATTTTGTAACCTTATATCCAGAGCAAATTGATTTACCAAGTCTAACCAATTAAAAAAAACGCTTCCGAAATTTCGGAATAGCAGTTCAAAAATATGAAAAATATAGATTCATACACACATCTACGAGGCGAATCCTTATTTGTAGATGACATCATAACCAGACAAGATACTTTGTACGGATTGGTATTCGATTCTCCAAAAGCACACGGTAAAATTAGTTCGATAAATTACGCTATTGCGGAAGCGCTTGAAGGCGTAATAAAAATATTTACATACAAAGATATATTAGGAAAAAATCAAATAGGAGGAATTATTCCAGACGAACCATTATGGGCAGAAGAAGAAGTGCATTTTTGGGGACAACCAATCGCATTTATCGTGGCCGAAACAGAAGCAATTGCAAAAAAAGCAAGAGCACTAATCGAAATAGAAATCGAAGAATTACCAATAATTACAACAGCAAGAGAAGCCAAAGAAAAAGGAAGTTTTATCAATGCGCCAAGATCCTTTCGCTTAGGAAACGCCAACGAAGCATTAAAAAAATGCAAACACATTTTTGAAGGAAATACATTTAGTAACGGACAAGAACATTTGTACCTAGAAACACAAGGAGCTTATGCCGTACCAATGGAAAATGGCAACATAAAAATAACATCATCCACACAAGGACCAACATCTGTACAGAAAATGGTAGCGCAAGTATTAGGCGTCTCCATGCATAAAATAGAAATAGACGTCATTCGATTAGGAGGAGGTTTTGGAGGAAAAGAAGATCAAGCAACACCTTGGGCAGTAATGGCAGCAGTAGCAGTACAACAATTAAAAAAACCAGTAAAATATATTTTAAATCGCCACGACGATTTGCGAATGACAGGAAAACGACATCCTTACGATTCTACCTATAAAATAGGACTAGACGAACATTTAAAAATAATAGCTTACGAAGTCGAATTTTTGCAAAACTCAGGAGCAGCAGCAGATTTGTCGCCAGCCATAGCAGAGCGAACCTTATTTCATGCAACCAATAGTTACTACATACCAAATGTAAGCAGTATCGTACACAGTTGTAAAACCAACTTGCCGCCAAACACCGCTTTTAGAGGATTTGGAGGGCCGCAAGGTATGTTTGTCATAGAATCGGCAATTGCAAGAGCAGCAGATGCTCTAAAAATAGATAAAAAAATAATTCAAGAAGCAAATTTATTGGTAGAAAATGATACATTTTCCTACGGACAAATCGCTACGAAAGTAGAAATGAAAAATACGTGGAATACAGCAAAAAAACAATTCAACCTAGAGAAAATAGAAAGCGAAACAGCCAAATTTAATGCAGCAAATACCAATTATAAAAAAGGAATTTCGTTAATGCCAATTACATTCGGAATATCCTTTACCAACACACCAATGAATCATGCACGAGCATTGATACATATATACCAAGATGGAAGTGTAGGAGTAAGTACAGGAGCTGTAGAAATGGGGCAAAGTGTCAATACAAAAATGCTGCAAGTAGCATCACAAACACTCGGAATTTCGCCAAACAAAGTAAAACTAGAAACCACCAATACTACACGAGTAGCCAATACCTCACCGTCCGCAGCAAGTGCAACGGCAGATTTAAACGGAAAAGCAGTATTAAAAGCCTGTAAAGCATTAATAGAACGATTAAAAGTTATAGCAGCAAACCTGTTAAATGCGAATATAGAACATATCGTATTTAAAGAAGATGTCGTTTTTGCTACAAAAGAAGACGTAGCCATTTCTTGGGAAGAAGTAATTGCAGCAGCCATGCTAAAACGAGTAGCATTAACCGAAAATGCACATTATGCCACACCAACTATTCATTTTGATAAAACCAAAGAGAAAGGACATCCGTTTGCATATCATGTATACGGAACGGCAATAACACAAGTAACCGTAGATTGTATGAGAGGCACCTACGAAATAGATGCTGTAAAAATAGTACACGATTTCGGAAAAAGTATGAATTTAGGCATTGATATTGGTCAGGTAGAAGGCGCATTAGCACAAGGAATTGGCTGGATGACAATAGAAGAAATCGCTTATGGAAAAGACGGACGATTATTATCTAATGCATTATCTACCTACAAAGTGCCAGACGTATTTTCGGCAGCAAAAAAAGTAGAAATAATTCCGTTAGAAACCCAAGGAAACGAAATGGCAATATTAAAATCGAAAGCTGTAGGAGAACCGCCATTAATGTATGGAATAGGAGCCTATTTTGCCATACAGCATGCCATAAAAGTATTTAATCCGAAACATAAATTACAATTCCATGCGCCATACACACCAGAAAAAGTACTGTTGAGTTTGTATAAATAATTTAAAGAGAAACATGAAAGAGCAATTAATATATAGTACAAAATGTTGGATAAAAACGAGTTTTCAAGAAGCTACAATTCATATAAAAGCAAGTAAAATTTATCAGATTTATACCGGTAAAAAAGAAAAAGCAACCATACCATTTATCAATTGTAACGATGCAATTGTGATGCCAGGAATAATAGATGCGCATGTACATATTAATGAACCAGGACGAACACATTGGGAAGGTTTCGAAACGGCAACAAAAGCAGCAGCAAAAGGAGGCGTAACCAGTTTAATAGAAATGCCATTAAATTCCAATCCAGTTACTACAAATGCAAAAGCATTTCAAATAAAAAAAGAAGCAACCAAAGAAAAATTACATGTAAATTGTGGTTTTTATGGAGGCGTAATACCAAATAATGAAAAAGATATTGAAAAACTAATTCAAGAAGGCGTATTTGGAATCAAAGGATTTTTAACACATTCTGGTATCGATGAATTTCCGAATATTACCAAAGCAGATTTAGAAAAAATTGCACCAATTCTTGCAAAATATGACTTACCATTATTATTACATTGTGAGTTGAGTGACAGCAATGTGCCAAAGGTAGAAAATCCGAAATCTTACAAAGAATATTTAACATCCAGACCAGATTGTTGGGAAGTAAATGCCATAAAATTAGCATTAGAAGTACAAAAAAAATACGATATCAAAGTACATATAGTACATCTGGCAACAGCCAAAGGATTTGAAATCATAAACAAACAAAAAGAAACAACCGATAAATTAACCGTAGAAACCTGTCCACATTACTTGTATTTTAATGCCGAAGAAATACCAGAAGCATCGCCAATATATAAATGCGCACCACCAATTAGAGAAAAATCCAATAGAGATAAATTGTGGAAAGGATTACTAAATAACGAATTTAATTTTTTAGGTTCCGACCATTCACCAGCACCACCAGAAATAAAAAAAATAAAAGAAGGAAATTATTTTGAAGCTTGGGGCGGAATTGCTGGTTTGCAATTTACCTTACCTGTAATTTGGACGGCAGGTTTAGAATATGGTTTAACATTAGCACAAATGATTCCGTTATTAACAGAAAAACCAGCAAAATTTTTAGGATTAGAAACTAGCAAAGGAAAATTAAAAGTAGGTTTTGATGCCGATATTTGTGTATGGAATCCTTCAGAATCGTTTAAAGTTACCACAGAAATAATAGAACATAAACACAAAGCAACACCATATATAAACCGTCAATTAAAAGGAAAAATAATGCATACTTTTGTAAATGGAAATCACGTTGTAGAAAATGGGAGATTAAATATATTAAAAGGAGGTAAATTATTAGTAAAAACAAATTTTTAGGAAGTATTAAAATGAAAGAAAGATTACAAAAATACATCGATTTAGCATCGGAGAAAATAGGAGGAAAAGTAGTATACGCAACAGATGATTTTTTTGCGGAAAAAGAAAATTTAATAAAAGAAGGAAGAGGTGTTTTTATCGAAGGTAAATATACCGAAAGAGGAAAGTGGATGGACGGTTGGGAATCGCGAAGAAAAAGAACTTTAGGACACGATTGGGCAATACTTAAATTAGGTGCAGAAGGTACAGTAAAAGGATTTGATATTGATACAAATCACTTTTTAGGAAATCATCCGCCCTTTGCATCTGTCGAAGCCATATATTTAGAAGAAAATATCGAAGATTGGAGTAAAGCCGATGAGTTAGAATGGGATGAAATATTAGAAAAATCGCCATTAGAACCAGGATCACAACATTTTTTTGAAATTAATTCTGACAAAGTATATACCCATATTCGCCTACATATTTATCCAGATGGAGGAGTGGCGCGATTTCGAGTATATGGAAACGTATATAAAAACTGGCAAACCGTTTCCGAAAACGAAACAATGGATTTGCTATTGGTAACCAATTGCGGAAAAGCATTGTGTTGTAACGATATGTTTTTTAGTGCGATGGATAACCTTATTTCGCCAACCAAAGGGAAAGATATGGGCGATGGTTGGGAAACCAAACGAAATAGAACGCCAAATAACGAAGATTGGGTAATTTTAAAATTAGGACATCCAGGCGTTATTCAAAAAATAATAGTAGATACACATCACTTTAAAGGTAATTATCCAGATAGTTGTGCTATTGATTATTGTATTTCTACAAACGATGAGGAGGTAATGAATAATACAGTTTTGTGGAAACCATTGCTAAACAAGCAGAAATTAACAGCACACCAAGAGCATTATTTCGAAACAGAAAAAATAGAAACAAACGAAGCAATTACACATATAAAATTAAAAATTTATCCAGATGGAGGAATTAGTAGATTGCGTATGATAGGAACAATTAAAGCATAAAAAAGATGGGAATAGTTGCATTAATTAGCTGGTTAATCGCCATGGTAGCAGTAAGTGTAATGACGTATAAATTACATCATAAACGCAAAGAAGCTGTTGCAAATGAAGACGAAAGTTTGTTGCTAAAAATAAAGTACAAGCAGAATGTCGTCTATACTTTAGTCGTTTCAATTGCCATTATTGGCGCGAGTGTCATCTACTATTTTTTTGTAAAAAATACGGTTTATGAAAGTCACTTTTTTCAATGGTTAAATCTTTTTGTACGATGGATTCATATTACATTCGGAATCGCTTGGATTGGAGCATCCTTCTATTTTGTATTTTTAGAGAATGCATTAAATAGAACCAAAGATGTACGTAACGAATTGGCTGGAAATCTTTGGGCAGTACACGGTGGCGGATTTTACTATGTTGAGAAATATAAATTGGCGCCAAAAAAAATACCAAAAGATTTACATTGGTTTAAATACGAAGCGTATTTTACATGGTTATCAGGTTTTACATTATTGATGATCGTCTATTATTTTAATGCGAAATCCTATTTAATCGACACCAATGTTTTGGATTTAACGCCATTTCAAGCCATTGGAATAAGTAGTATTTCTTTTATTGTTGGTTGGATTGTTTACGACCAATTTTGTAAACGTATTACCAATAAAATTGCATTTATTATTTCCATGCTTTTGTTTGTGGTCTTTTTTGCATGGTTTTATTCGCAAGTATTTAGCGGAAGAGCAGCGTACATTCACTTTGGAGCTTTATTAGGAACGTTAATGGCAGCAAATGTATTTTTTGTTATTATTCCAGGACAAAAACGAATGGTAGCAGCAGCTTTAAAAGGCGAACAACCAAATCCAGAAGATGGTAAAGCCGCATTTATACGTTCGTACACCAATAATTATTTTACATTGCCAGTATTGTTTGTAATGATTAGCAATCACTTTCCGAGTACCTTTGGACATACCTACCAATGGCTCGTATTATTAATTATTACCTTTGGAAGTGCAGGAGTAAAGCACTATTTGAATTTAAGAGAAAAAGAACAATTGTCCATTTGGGTTTTTCCAATATCCATTTTAATGTTATTGGCAGCAGCTTATGTAACAGCACCAACAATAAAATCGGAAGGCTGCGAAGAGCAAGTAACTACAACAGAAGTACATGCAATTATTCAGAATCGATGTGTGACTTGCCATTCGAGTAAACCAACAGATAAAGTATGGAAAGTAGCACCAAATGGTGTAAAATATGATACCGAAGAACAGATATTAAATTTAAAAAATAAAATATTTCAACGTGTAGTGGTTAGTAAAAATATGCCGTTTGCAAATCAAACTAAAATGACACAAGAAGAACGAGATATTATTGCATGTTGGTTTAATCAGCAGTTGAAAAAATGATGCGTTTTGAGTTAGGTGTAAAAAGTGAATTTTTAAAACACGTCACATCGAGTTATTTTTCGTAGTGTAGTGGTAACGAATAAAAATAGTATCGAGAAGAATAATAAAAAAACATCCAAAAAAGGAAAGATAGAAAAGTAAAAAAATATACAATGAATTTTAAAGAATTTAATAATTTATCCAAAGAAAAAGCATACAACGCATTAGAAAAATGTTGTGTCTCTAAAGGATGGATTGAAAAGGTTATTGCAAAAATGCCATTTTCTTCCACCGATAAATTGATTATTGAAGTTGCATCTATTTGGTATACACAATGTTCAGAATCGGATTGGAAAGATGCCTTTAAAGGGCATCCACAAATTGGCGATGTAAATAGCCTTCGTAAAAAATTTGCCAACACAAAAAAATGGGCAAATAACGAACAAGCAAAAGTAGCAGATGCAGACGACGAGGTTTTACAAGAATTAGCCAAAGCAAATGCAAACTATCTCGCCAAATTTGGTTATATATTTATTGTAAGTGCAAGTGGAAAGTCTGCTTACGAAATGTTACAGATAATTAAAATGAGGTTACAAAACGATGTGAAAGACGAATTGCATATTGCTATGGCGGAACAGCATAAAATAAGCGTCATTCGTTTAGTGAAATTAATAACGAATTTACAAGAAAACACCGATTTACGAAGTTATATTACCACACATGTTCTAGATACAACTACAGGAATTCCAGGAAAAAATATACTAATTGCCATGAATGAATTCCGTAATAATACATGGAAACCAATAGCGATTGGAATTACCAATAGCGATGGACGAATTGCCGATTTATTACCAGCAGGAAAAAATGTGCCATCAGGAAATTATCAAATGGTTTTTGATACAGCAGCGTATTATAAAAATACGAATCAAGAAGGGTTTTATCCAAAAGTCTGTATTGAGTTTATTGTGACCAATCACGAGCATTATCATGTGCCATTATTACTTAATCCGTATGGATATGCAACATATAAAGGAAGTTAATAAAAAAATATTCCAACAAAAAATAAAGCAAAAAATAAAATGAATTTAAGTATATCACAAAATAAAAAAGCAAGTATCTTTGGAGATTTGAGTGTTGCCAATCAGACGTTTAATGAAATTTATAAAGGAGATAGAGAAGATCGTCAGCCAATACACACTGTTTATGGAGGAGCAAATTTGTTTAAATCAACAACAACAAATGCATTGGGAAATATTGCATTAAAATCTCTTGTAACCTACGCTCCAAATTTTGTAGAATTCGGTATTGCCTTTCAGTTAAAAGGACACGAGACGTTTCCATTAGAAAAAGAAGCACAACAGAAATTGGTTGAAACGATAGAAAATTTATCCGTGGAAGCATTACAAGAACATCCAGCAGCTTTTGCTTATGGTATTTACCAAAAAGTAATTGCCAAATTAAAAAAAGAAGCAGTCGAAGATTTTAGAATAGATTTTGAAGATGGATTCGGAAATCGTTCCGACACAGAAGAAGACGAAACGGCTATATTTGCAGCACAACAAGTTGCAAAAGGAATGGCAGAAAACACCTTATCGCCATTTATAGGTATTCGTATTAAACCGTTTACCGAAGAATTAAAAGAGCGAGGATTGCGAACGCTAGACTTGTTTTTAACCACTTTACTAACCGAATCTAAAGGGAAATTACCAAATAATTTTGTAGTAATGTTACCAAAAGTAACCATTGCAGAGCAAATTATTGCTTTGGTGTTGTTTTTTGAATTGATTGAAGAAAAATTCAATTTAGAAAAAGGCGCATTAAAAATGGAATTTATGGTTGAAACGACTCAAGCAGTGATGGATCATACAGGAATAAATCCTTTGTATCGTTTTATTTTGGCAAGTAAAGGAAGATGTATTGCTACACATTTTGGAACTTATGATTATACGGCTTCTTGTAATATTACAGCATCGTACCAAGAAATGGATCATCCAGTTTGCGATTTTGCACATCACATGACCAAAGTTGCCTTAGCACATACTGGCGTTTGGTTATCGGATGGAGCAACGAATACCATGCCAATTGGTCCGCATAGAGGCGATTTAACCAAGGAACAAGAAGAAGAAAATAAAATAGTAGTACATCGTGCTTGGCTAAAAGGATACAAACATATTCGACATTCGTTATGGAATGGTTATTACCAAGGTTGGGATTTGAATCCTGCTCAATTACCAATGCGTTACACGGCTGTGTATGCTTTCTTTTTAGAGAGTTACGACGATGCTGTTTTGCGATTAAAAACTTTTGTAGAAAAAGCAGCAAGAGCAACTTTAATTGGCGATGTTTTTGACGATGCAGCAACAGGACAAGGTTTGTTAAATTACTTTTTAAAAGCTTTAAATAGTGGCGCTATTACTATAGACGAAGTTTTAGCAACAGGACTGACTTTAGAGGAAATTAGAACACGTTCGTTTGCTAAAATATTAAAAGGAAGACGCACAAATATGTAATATAAATTGGCATTGTAATTTAAGATGAACTTCTACAAAAAAATACTTCAAAAATTAGAAGACAATCAGAAAATATATCTATTAACAGTTGTAGATAATATTGGTAGTTCGCCAGGAAGGCGTGGTTTTAAAATGATGGTCTCAGAAGATGACTTTATTTCTGGTTCTATTGGTGGTGGTATTATGGAATACCAATTTGTAGAAAAAGTAAAAAAAGATTTACAGGCAGACAAATTAGAGATTTTATTCAAGCGGCAAATCCATCAAGGAAGTGCAAAAAATAGCTCTGGAATGATTTGTTCTGGAGAGCAAACGGTTGTTTTTCACCCATTAGATAAAAAAGATATTCCTACGATTACACAAATAATTTCTAGTCTAGAAATACATGGAAAAGGAATTCTAGAATTAAATGCAAAAGGTATTTTCTTTGCAGAAGAAAAACAGATGGAAAGCCAATATAGCTTTAAAAATAAAGAAGAATGGTTTTTTAAAGAGCAAATAGGATATAAAAGTATTTTTTACATTGTTGGAGCAGGGCATGTTGGATTAGCAACATCAGAAATTATAAAAAAATTAGGGTTCCATATTGTGATTTTTGATAATAGAGAAAACCTAAATACTTTAGAAGAAAATAATTTTGTAGATGAAAAACACCTCGTGGATTATGCGAAAATTTCAAATTATATAAAGCCACAAAACTACATTGCTATTATGACAAGTAAGTTTGTTGAAGATAAATTAATTCTGTCGCAATTGTTAAAAAAACCGCATAAATTTTTAGGAGTTCTAGGTAGTAAAGCCAAAATAAAAGCAATGTTTGCAATAATGCAAGAAGAAGGATTTACAAAAAAAGAATTAGAAAGTGTTTATGCGCCAATAGGTTTACCAATTAAAAGTCAAACACCAGAAGAAATTGCTGTTAGTATTGCAGCTCAGGTTATTACTGTTCGAAATTTTGAATTGTGATTTTTTTAATTGGTAACTTTTAGTTTTCAGACGCATTTTTTTAGGCACTACCATAATTTGTCCATTACAAATACTTCCCTAATATATCAATCACTTCTGCTTTTTTACGAACAGAAACAGGTACCGTTTTATTGTTTTTCATCAATAAATAACCGCCATCGGTTTTAATAAACTCTTTAATAAATTGCAAGTTTACCAAGTGACTTTGATGTACTCGAATAAAATCGTAACGCTTTAACATGTCTGCAAAATATTTTAAGGTTTTGGTTACAAATATTTTGGTGTTGTTTTCTAAATAAAAAATAGTATTGTTACTATCCGACTCACAGCGAATAATGTCTTCTAAGTCCACAATAACAATTTTTTCTAAAGAATGTAATGATATTTTTTTCGGTTTTTTGTGTGGTGCCGAAAGTGTGTCTTTTAAGATAGACAAACGCTCGTTATTTGGTTGAATTTGATTTTTTGCTTTGGTTATAGCTTGTGATAATTCCTCTTCGGAATATGGTTTTAAAACATAATCAATTGCTGCAAACTTAAAGGCTCTTATGGCATACTCATCACTTGCGGTAACAAAAATAATTTTTGATTTTAAGTCTGGAAAGATTTCTAAAACGTCAAAACCAGTACCATCGCCAAGCATGATGTCTAAAAATAAAATGTCAGGTTCTTGTTTACGTAATACTTTGGCAGCTTCAACTACACTTCGTGCAGTAGCGATAATTGTAATTTCTGGATGATACATTTCAATATCATTTTGTAAAAGTTGTAGTGCATTAGGCATGTCATCTACTAAAATTGCTGTAAGCATGGTTTTTTATTTTTTACTATATCAATAATCGGTTACCAAAGGAATCTTAAAATGCACTTTGGTACCTGCTAATTTATGGTTTTCTGTTGTAATTTCCTCAATTTTTAATGTATCCATTCCAGCAAGATGTTCAATACGTTCTTTAGTTACTTGTAAGGCCATGGATTGGTGGCTATTTTTTGTCTTTTGTTTCTTAGATTGTAAGAAACCAATACCATTATCTGTAATTGTTGTGTATAAAAAATGCGTATCTGTTTTAAACTGAATATCCAATTTGCCGTCTCTTTTAACAGCCATAATACCATGTCTAATGGCATTCTCTACAAAAGGTTGTATTAGCATTGGTGGAATTAAAATTTCTTCGATATCCAAATCCGAAGTGACTTCTAAATTATAGGTAAACGGTTTTTCGGACATGAGTTGTTCTACTTCGATATAATTTTTTAAAGTGGTAATTTCTTGTGCAAGTGTAATGCTATTTTCACGAGAATTGGTTAAAGTAGCACGAAGTAAACTTGCAAATTTATTTATGGTAGTGTGCATGGTTTTTACATCGGAAATACTCATTGCCTTGATGCCGTTAAGTACATTAAAAATAAAATGTGGATTCATCTGTAAACGCAATGCCTTTTGCTCTAGAGAAAGTAAATCGTTTTGTAATTGTAAATGTTCTTTTTCTTTTTTATTTTTTGCTTTTAATCGTTTAAAGTACAATACAGAAAATGCAATTACTAGCAGTCCAAAAATAGAAGAAACTACCCAAAGAAACCACGTTTTTTTTAAAAGGGGTTTTTCTCTATTAAATTGCATAGAAATAGTATCACTTTCTATCCAGTTTAAGTTTCTAGATTGTGCTGTAAATTGATGTTTTCCATAATCGGAAGCAATATTTACTTTGGTATCTTGATTCCAATTACTCCATTTAGAATTGTCTATTTTCCAACGATATTGTAATTCTTTTGGATTGTTTAAATCGACTGTTTTGTAATAAAAAGCCAATAAATTTTGATTGGCATTTAGCTGTAAAAGATGTTTGGTATTGGTAAGTTTTTGTAGTGGAATAGAATCCAAACTTTCGTTCATAACTTCTATTTCTTCAAAAAATAATTTTGGTTTTTGCTGTTGGAATTCGGTAGTAGTTGGTTGGTATTTCGTTAGGCCGTAAATAGTTCCAAACCAAAGATTGTCTTTATTGTCTTTTGCTACTGCGTTTAGGCAGGTTTCAATTCCTAAAAAACCATCATTTCTACCAAAGTGATCTACATCTTTAATACGATAATTTTGATCTAAGGTAATTTTATCTACACCATTTTCGCTTCCTGCCCAAAGTTGGTTGTTCGCATCAAAAATAAGTTGGTAAATATTATTAGAATACAATTCTTTTTTACCTATAAGTTGTTTAAAGTTTAATGGTTTGGAAAGGTTTGACCACCAAATTCCTTTACCAGAAGTTGCTAAAAAAAGATGTTTGTTATGAAATAAAAGTGTTCTAATTGTTGTGTTTTTGCCTAAGGCTTTTCCTAGGTTTGTAACCGTGTTATTTTTTATCGTTCCAATAAAACCATTTTTTGTTACGTACCAAAGTGTTTTAAAATCATCGAAAGCAATATCATTTATAAAAAGTTCTTTTAGGCGATTATCCATTCCGAAGTTAACCAAATGGGTGATTTTTTTTTCGCTAGTATCGTAATTAAACCTTGAAATTCCGCTAGAATAACTTGCAACCCATATCTGATTATCTTTTATAATAATTTTTTTAATCCAATCAAAAGGCAAACCATTTTTGACATTTAAGGTGTCTGTAAATTGATGATTTATTTGTATGCTATCTTGTATAATAAAATTATTTTCATCTAAGCTATTTACAATGGAGTCTCTTGTTGAATTATGTAATACTAAAATTCCTTTACCTTCTGTTCCAGCAAATAAATTGCCATTTGTGTCGCTTGCTAATGTTTTTACTTTAACATTTAAAAAGTCATTATCTTGTTGTATGGTATGTAAGCCAAGGCTATCAATTTTAAATAATCCTTCTTCGGAATTAGAAGCATAAATGGCATTTTTTGTATTATGCACTGCATAAATTCGATTTCCTTTTAAACCAGAATTTTTATCAAAATGGATGAAATTATTTTCATAAAGTTTAAAAAAACCTGCGCCAGAGGAAGCAATCCAAATATTAGATTGGTTGTCATTAATACATTTTCGTATGTGCGAAATTGGCAATGTATTTTGTTTATTTATTTTTTTAATCCACGTATAGTCATTTGCATCAATTACAGAAATTCCATTATTGTCTGTGGCAATCCAAAGTTCATTTTCATTTAGAATATTTACAGAATTTATTCGTTTGGTATCATTAACAAGAAGTGCAATTTTATTTGTATTTTCTTCATTAAAATGAAAAACACCATGGTTAAAAGAAGCACAAAAGATACCTTGTTTGTAATAGGTTATGGATTTAAAATTGTAATTACTCAGTTTTATTTTTTTTGAAAAATCTTTGCTGACTTTCCAAAGACCAATTTCTGTGGCAACCCAAAACCAATTGTTCCTATATAACAAGTCATTTACTACGGTGTGTTTTAAGAAATTAATTTGTTGCAGTTTTCCTGTAAAGTTATATAATCCTTTATTGGTTGCTAGATATATTGTATTGTTTTTTGCTAAGATTTTATTTATCTGTGGCGTATTGTAATTGGCGAATTTATTTTTTATTTTTATAGATAAGCCATGTTTGGTTCCAATGTATAACGTGTCTTCTTTAAACGAAAGTGCATGTATGTAATTAGAAATTAAACCTCTTTTTTCGTTCCAAATTTTAAATTGATTGCCATCAAAACGAGCAATCCCTCCACCTTGTGTGCCTAACCAAATATAGCCATAATCGTCTTGAATAATATCGTACACTTGCGATTGAGGTAATCCGTCTTCTAAATTATAGGTTCTAATTTGTTTGTTTTGTGCGTAATTAGTACTTGCAAAAAAGAAGATAAGGATAAAGAAAAAGTTTAGTTGTCGCATTAGGCTACAAATATAAATTTAAAATATTGGTTATAAACGGAGTTCCATAAAAAGTTAATTTGTAATAATTTCAAAGGAACCTTTATTCACTTTAAAGGTAGTTCCGTTAAAAATAAAGACGCAACTACATTTTTTTTGGTTTAAATTTTCTGCTACTACATTACTATTATAAACACTATCTGGATTGGTATCTAATTCATTTTCACAATAGCATTCATAAGTTAAATCGTCTGTTATATAATTTGCAGTAATGGTTTGATATATATCGTCATAGCTTAGATTAGCAGTTTCGCCATCTCTATAATTTATACTGTATTCAAAATCCGATGTAAAGGCATTATTTTTAAATGTAACTAAACTAATATGTTCTTCAAAGCAAGAAGAGCATCCTTGTACGCTTCCAATAAGAATGTATTTTGTGCCTTCACTAGAGTTAATAGTTTTAATATCGTAATAACCGTCAACACTAAACAAATCGTAATTTAGTTCTTTTTCATAAACATAATGCATAATAGAAATTTGGCTTCGATAGGTTCCTCCAGTTTTTTCATCGAAAGTAAAATTAAAGAGTTTGTTATCGTTGGATTTTGCAATGTGTATGGTTTCAAAATCAATTAATTTCGTAATATCGTATTGTGTAAAATCTTTATGATGTGTTATTTCATTAATTAAATTTTCCATTTTATCTTGAAGAAAATAAATTAAAGTATAAGTATCTGCTACATCTTTGTTTGTTGTTAGAAAAACTTCATTTTCATCAGATTTAATTTCTTTAGTATCTTTTTTAGATAATTTTAAATCGCTTAGTTTAGTATGTTCATCAAAAGGATTTAGTTTTTCGTAGAAACTTGCATATTCATTTAACTTTTCAATACGTTTTATATAGGATCTAGATTGACTTTGCATGGTAGTAAATACAGCAAAAACAAATAGAAATAGGATGCTTATTGTTTTCATTTAGGTTAGTTTTCGTAATTATAAGAATAGGCTTCGACTGCGTTTTTTTCTTCCCAAACAATGCGATTTAAGATTTTGATAGACTTTGTATTGTCTTTTTTATTGATGTGCGAGATGGTTTCTAGAATGACATTGTCTTGTCCATTTTCTTGATTCGGAAAAATATATTCTAATTTAGAGCTGCTTACTTCACATTGCGTAAAGTTTAATACAGGTAATTTGGTTAATAAATTTTCATTAGAAATAGTAAAATATTGTGTTTCTGTTTCGATACAACAAGCTAAAAAATCAAATTTTACTCTTATAATCGCTTTTACATTTTTGAGATTTGGACTTTCAAGAATTTCGATGCTAGTATCTAGAAAAAGATCTAAATCATTTTTGGTAAGCGCAATTAATTTAACTAAAGGTTCGTCTTTTTTTAATAAATAAACTTCAAATTGTTTATCGTAATCAACTTTTGTTGTGTTTAAAACAGATTTTAAATTAGAGATGGTATACTCTGTGGTTGTTTTAAAAGATTGTCCGTAGGTAATACTTGTGATAAATAATACGATAATACTGTATATAATTTTCATGATAACTGATTTTAAGGTTAATGATACCTCAAAATTAGATGGATTTATAACTGTAATAGTAGCCGTTATAGAATTCGTAGTTGGTTATCTATTATTCGTTGTTTTATCTATTATATAAATATAATTTATATATAAATAAAAAGTATTGATTATATTTATAGTTGTTTGTCTTTAATACATTATAAATTTGCACTGTAAAAGTTTAATAAAAAATAATAATATCATGGAAACACACGAAAAACAAGAAGCGCAAAATGTAATGCCAAGAATTGGAGATCAAGCACCAAATTTTACAGCAGTAACAACAAAAGGAAAAATTGAATTTAACAATTTTGCAAAAGATAAATGGATTGTTTTATTTTCTCATCCAGCAGATTTTACACCAGTTTGTACTACCGAAATGAGCGGATTTGCTTTACGTAAAGACGAATTTACAGCATTAAATACCGAACTTCTGGGTTTGAGTATCGATAGTGTGCATGCACATTTAGGATGGGTAAATAATGTAAAGAAAAATACAGGTGTATATTTTGATTTTCCAATTATAGCAGACATTGACATGAAAGTATCCAAATTATACGGTATGTTACAGCCAAATGAAAGTGAAACTGCTGCAGTAAGAGCTGTATTTTTTATAGATCCATCTAAAAAGATTAGATTAATGATGTATTACCCTTTAAATGTAGGAAGAAATATGGATGAAATTTTGAGAGCATTACACGCCTTGCAAGTTTCCGATAAATTTAAAGTTGCCATGCCGTTAGATTGGAAAGATGGTGATAAAGTAATTATTCCACCACCAAAAACTTTAGCAGAAATGGAAGAGAGATTAAATGACGATACTTGTGAAAGAACGGATTTTTATCTGTGTAAAAAAGAACTATAATAAAAGAATAATTAAAGCAATTTTGTCATTTCGGTAGCCTTAAAAATATTTCAAATCTATTTAGCGCATTTTGAAATTGAATTGGTATAACTCTATCGAAATGACATGTTTAAAGAATAACAATAAAAATAATTATGTATGAAAATTCGAGAATTAACATTATATACAAATAAGCTGTCCAAACAAAAAGAATTTTATGTAGAGGTATTGGGATTTAATTTGCTAGAAGAAAAAGAAAATAAAATTACAATGCAAATAGGTAATACAAAATTGACTTTTAAATATACAGAGAGAGATTATAAATACCATTACTGTTTCTTAATACCATCTAATAAGCTAAAAGAAGCAGTAAAATGGTTAAAAAAACGATTAAAGATTATAAAAATAGAAGAGAAATTTGAAACACAATTTTTTGAATCTTGGAATGCCGAATCGGTGTATTTTTATGATGGAACAGGAAATGTCGTAGAATTTATTGTGCGATATGATTTAGAGAATGAAGTAAACGAAGAATTTACAAATGCAGCGGTTATCAGTGTAAATGAAATTGGAGCGCCATCTAAAACAATAGAGAAACACGATAAACAATTAGAAAATTGGATGCATTCCAAATTATGGAAAGGAAATTACGAACGATTTGCATGTAATGGAACGCAAGAAGGACTATTTTTATTAGTAAATAATATAGAAAAAACGAAGTGGTTCCCAACAGAAGTTAAAACAGAATCTTCTCCTTTTAAGGCATTAATTATAAATAACAAAAAAGAGTATAAAGTTACTTTTAGAGAAGAGAATTTTAAGGTAGAATAGTTATTTTGTTTGCTTAATTCAATTCAGCAATTTGTTTGATAATATCTTCCCATTCAAAAGTTTTATCCGTTTTTCCTAAACGAACAATAATTAAATCTTTTTCTGGATAAACGTAAACAAATTGTCCAAAAATACCAATAGCAAAAAAAGCAGGATATGGATAAATTATAAAATGCTGCTTTACATTGTTTTTATCAAAAAAGTAGCCACCATCTACATATAAATCTGGATATTTTGTAGAATCGGTAACTACTTCATAAGTAACACTGTGTTTCCAATGGTACGCATATCGAAAATCATTTTTTGTACTCGTAATATTAGTAGCTTTATCTACCCAAGATTTAGAAACAATTTGTTTGTTATTCCATTTACCATGATTCAAATACAGACGACCAATCTTAGCATAATCTCTTGCACTAGCATTCATACAACAAAAGGCCTTAACCATTTTGTGTTTTTTACTATCCACACTCCAAGTCGCATTAAATTCCATACCCAAAGGTTTCCAAATTTTTTCTTCTAAATTTTTCTCTACGGATTTACCAGTTACATTTTCTAAGATAATAGCAAGTAATTGCGAGTTTACATTGCTATATTCGTAAGAAATATTAGGTTCTCTTTTAATTTTAATTTGGCGCATGTATTTTCTAATATTCGTGCCGTAATACATTTTTACAAGTTGCCCAAAAGGGTTAAGGAAATCTTTTCTAGAGTTAATACCACTTCGCATATTTAAAAGATTTTCAATGCTTATATTTTGAAATTTTTCTTTGTTTAAATTAGGAAGATAATTCGTAATAGGATCTTTAACAGAATGGATTAAACCATCATCAATAGCAATACCAATCATAGTTGCCAAAAAAGATTTAGAAACAGAAAAGGAAGCCAAAAGGCTACTTTTATCAAAGCCATCAAAATATTTTTCATACAAAATACAATCGTTTTTTATAATTAAAAAAGCAGCAGTTTTGTCTTTTTTAAGAGCGGCATCTAAAGTGAAAAGGTGCTTTTTTTTACTAGCAACTTCTTTTGGTAAAATCAAGCTGTTATGGTTTGTATTGTTCTTAAAGAAAAAAGATTTTTTACCTTTTTTAATGCTAACGTTATGAAATTTTTTATAGTCGTCATGATTGGCAACATTCCAAGCAAAAAAACGAGCAGCGTGGCAAGAACTCAGTACATAAATAAAACTGAGATAAAAAAATAATTTTTTAGACATAAATGTGTTTGTATTAAAGGCAAATATACATTTTATACAATTAGATTTTAAGAGGAACCAAAAAAAAACATATTTTTTTAAAGTATACCATCTTAAATTTTTATTATATAATTTTAAGTAAAGTAGCATGAGAAAAGATAAAGAGTTTATAGCTTATTTTGATGTCAACTTGGTATTAATTAATTACTTTTGCAGTAATGAAAAAAATTAGAAAAATACTAAAACCGATAGGCATTTTATATGGAGGAGTCGTAAAGGCACGAAATAAAATGTACGATAAAGGAATGATAGAATCGATAAAATTTGATATACCAACTATCGTAGTAGGAAATTTAAGCGTCGGAGGAACAGGGAAATCACCACAAATAGAATACTTAGTTCGATTATTAAGAGACGATTACAAAGTGGCCGTTTTAAGCAGAGGATATAAACGAATTACAAAAGGATTTCAATTAGCCAACGAGGATACAACCGCAGCACAAATTGGAGATGAACCAATGCAATTTCACAAGAAATTTAATAAGATAATAGTCGCAGTTGATGAAGATAGAGTAAATGGAATAAAGCAATTAAAAAAGTTAGAGAATCCGCCAGAAGTAGTATTGTTAGATGATGCATTTCAGCATAGAAAAATACAAGGAGGATTTAATATTTTACTAACACCTTATAACGATTTGTATGTAGATGATGCCATGCTGCCAGCAGGAAATTTAAGAGAAAATATCGAAGGAGCAAAAAGAGCCCAAGTAATTATAGTAACAAAATGTCCAGAAGATTTATCGGAAGAAGAGCAATTTGAAATTACAAAAAAATTACAAATAGATTTAGTACAAACCGCTTATTTTACTAGAATAGAATACGATTCGAAAGTACACAGTAAACAGAAAAAAATAAATCTAATCGATTTAGAAGAATATGAAGTACTATTAGTTACAGGAATTGCAATAACAAAACCATTAACCGATTTTTTAAAGAAAAGGAAAATCAAATTCGAACATTTAAAATACAAAGATCATTATAACTTTACAGAAAAAGATTTAGATAAAATCCACACGACATTTTTAAAAATGAAAGCTAAAAAAAAGCTCATTTTAACAACAGAAAAAGATTATGTTCGTACCTTTGAAAATAGAAATGAAAAAGTATATTATTTACCAATAAAAACACAATTTTTAAATACAGAAGGTGTAGAAGAAAAAAGTTTTAAAACCAAGATAAAGAGATATGTGGAACAAAGTACAAGAAACAGTTAAATATTTAAGAGAAAACGGATTTTCGACACCAGATTATGGTATAATCTTAGGATCTGGATTAGGAAAATTGGTAGATATTATTACCGTTGAAAAAAGTATAGATTATAAAGAGATACCTAACTTTCCAGTATCCACAGTAGAAGGACATAGTGGAAAATTAATTTTTGGAACAATAGGAACAAAAAAAGTAATTTGTTTGCAAGGACGATTTCATTATTACGAAGGATGGACAATGCAAGAAACTATTTTTCCAGTACGCGTTATGAAAATATTAGGAACAAAGAATTTAATAGTATCTAATGCATCAGGAGGAGTAAATGCAAACTTTAAAGTTGGAGATATTATGCTAATTACAGATCATATAAATATGATGCCAGAACATCCATTACATGGAAAAAATGATACACGTTTTGGACCACGGTTTGTAGACATGCACGATGCATACGACAAATCTATGATAGCAAAAATGGAAGAAATAGCAGCAGAAAGTAATGTAAAAGTACATAAAGGAGTTTATATGTCATTACAAGGACCAACTTTTGAAACACCTGCCGAATACGGAATGGTAAGAGTACTTGGAGCAGATTGTGTAGGAATGTCGACCGTACCAGAAGTTATCGTAGCCAAACACATGGATATGACCTGTTTTGGAGTTTCCGTAATTACCGATTTAGGCGTAGAAGGAATCGTAGAATCCGTATCACACGAAGAAGTGCAAAAAGCAGCAAAATCAGCCGAAAAAATATTAAGTAAACTAGTAGCTAAATTTGTAACAGAATATTAATTGTTATCCATCGCAACTAAAAATATATTATTTGTTAAAAAAACTATTACATAAATTCGTATATGGAATAATTACGCTTTTTGGCGTAGTAACCGTCCTCTTTTTTATATTGCATAAAATTCCAGGAGATGCAGCACAAATGATGCAAGATCAACGAGAAGATAGCGAACAATTATTAGCAATAAAGAAAAAATATGGTTTTGATAAATCACTAACAACACAATATTTGTTGTATCTAAATGATTTATCGCCAATATCGTTACACAGTAAAAAAACAGAAGATTTTACATCTCTAAAAAAAGGAAAATATAGTTATATGCAATTATTCTCCGTAGGAAAATATACACTCGTATTAAAAAAACCATATTTAAGAGAATCGTATCATAAAAGCGGAAAAAAAGTAGCAACAATTATAAGTGAAACATTACCAAATACAGCGGTATTAGCAGTAACATCCATATTAATAGCGATTGTAATCGGAATACTATTCGGAATACTATCGGCATTATATAAAGATACCTTATTCGATAGATTAGTTTCCGTAATAAGTATTTTTGGAATGAGTATACCGTCCTTTTTTTCTGCAATATTATTTGCATGGATTTTTGGATTTGTATTGCATAAATATACCAATTTAAATATGACAGGAAGTCTATATGCAGTAGATAATTTCGGAGAAGGAAAATACATCCAACTCAAAAATTTAATATTACCAGCATTGGTGTTAGGAATAAGACCATTAGCAGTAATTATTCCATTAATGAAAAATTCACTGCTCGAAGTACTAGAACAAGATTATATACGGACAGCAAGAGCAAAAGGATTAACAACCTATAAAATAATACGAAAACACGCCTTAAAAAATGCATTAAATCCAGTAGTAACAGCAATATCAGGCTGGTTTGCATCGCTGTTAGCAGGAGCCGTTTTTGTAGAGTATATTTTTGGATGGAATGGATTAGGAAAAGAAATAATTAATGCATTAAACGAAAAAGATTATCCAGTAATCATAGGAACATCCATTATCATCGCAAGTATGTTTATTCTAATTAATATATTTGTAGATGTAATTTATGGATGGTTAGATCCTAGAATTAGAACGAGTTAAACAATAAAAAAGAAGTATGAAATCAATAACAATATTATTTATTTTTCTATTTTCATTTAGTAATTTAATAGCACAAAAAGAAATAGAAGTAACGCATAATATAGAAGCAGTAACTGTCTATTTGAATAGTGCGGAAATAACAAGAAACGCAAAAGTAACCATACCAAGAGGGAAAACAGAATTAGTTTTTAAAGGAATATCCTCAAAAATATTAAAGCAAGGAATAAAAGTACATATATCTAATGAAGTAAAAGTATATGCAATAAATATTGAGGAGAATAAAGATGAAATAAATGTAAATAAAATTTGGAAAACGATAGAAGATAAAATACAAGTACTAAAATCAGAAAAAAACAATGTAGAAATAGAATTAAATATACTAAGTAAAGAGCTATTGTATTTAGGTTCAAATATGAAAATTGGAGGAACAAATGGAGCAACTTTTGCTCAAATAAATGAAGGAGCAATTTACTTTAAAGAAAAAGTGAAGAAGGTGCAAATTAAAATGTATGAACAAAAGAAAAAACTTAAAATAGTATTAGAAAAAGAAGAGGAATTAAAAAAAGAACAAAGTAAAATAGCATTACAACAAAAAGAAATAAATACAAATATTAGAATAACGGTTATCAGTAATAAAAAAGAAAACAGCGATATAGAATTAAAATATTTAGTGAGTAATGCAATTTGGAAACCATATTATTCCATTAGAACAAAAGGAATAAATGAAGATATTACATTAGAATATCAAGCAAAAATATTTAATGATACAGGAAACGATTGGATAAACAAACCAATAACACTAGCAATATTAGACGCTTCGGACGATGTAAGTAAACCAAAAATGAATACATGGGTTTTAAATGACGATGAATATGGAAGAAGAGATGCAGGAGAAGGGAAATTAAGCAAAGCAAAAGGGAACTTCTATACAAGAGAAAAACAAGAGGTAACCTACGATGTAATTAAAGTAGATGATTTAAGTACGCGATTTAAAATTAAAGATTTGCACATTATACCATCCGATGCAACACCACATTTAATAGATATAAAAACGTATATAAAAAAAGCAACCTACTATACCTTATCAATTCCAAAAATAAAAGAAGGTGCCTTTATTATAGCACGTATTTCCGATTGGGAAAATATGGGACTTTTAGATGGACCAATAGACTTATATTTTAACAATACGTTTCAAGGAGTATCACAATTAGATACACAACAAGTAGCAAAAGAGTTGGAAATAGCATTAGGAAAAGATAAATCGTATACCATAACCAGACGAAAACTAAAAAGTAGGAGTAGAGAAAAGTTGATAGGAACAAGTATAAATGAAACATTAACCTATGAATTTATAGTAAAAAACAATAAAAATAAAAATGTAAAAATTGAATTGAGAGATCAATTACCAGTTTCAATAGATAAAAATGTAGAAGTAAAGTCACTAGAAATAAGTGGCGCAAAAATAGATACTCAAAGCGGACAATTAACATGGAAGCTAGAATTAAAACCATTAGAAAATCGGCGAATAATACTAAAGTATAATGTTAAATATCCAAAAAAAAGAAGAGGGATGTTTAAACACGATAGGAAGAATTTAATGTCACCACGATTTTTTTAGAAATTACTTAAAAAGCAAAAATAATGAAACTAAGAACAATATTATTTATAACAACATTGCATTTTTTATTAAGTTGTGAAGGGCAAAAAACAACCTTTGATGAAATAGCATTAGAGGAAATTTTTACACAAACAGATGAAAGTCAAATACAATTTAAAGAGATCCTAGAAAAAAATAAAGGAAAAACCATATTTATAGATATTTGGGCATCATGGTGTAGCGATTGTGTAGCAGGAATACCAGAATTAAAAAAGTTACAAGCCAAAGAAAAAGAGTTAGAATATGTGTTATTATCCCTAGATAAAACAAAAGAAGCATGGAAAGATGGAATAAAAAAACACCAACTCGTAGGACAACATTATTTATTTACCAAAAAATGGAAGCAAAGTAAATTCTGCGAATCTATCAATTTGGATTGGATACCAAGGTATATAATCGTAGGGAAAAATGGTACAATAAAAATGTATAAAGCCACAAAAATATCGGATAAAACGATACAAAAAACAATAAACGAAGATAAATAAATTAGAAAAAAGAAGTTTACTAATTAATAAAATTCCTTCTCTCTAGGAAGGTTAAACAGACATGAGAAAAAAAATAGTAGCAGGAAATTGGAAAATGAACCTAAACAGAACAGAATCCATACAATTAGTTTCAGAAATATCAAAAGAAATAAAAGATATAAAAATAGGAAATAATAGAATCATTGTAGCGCCAGTAAGTGTCAATTTAGCAGCGGTAGTAGAAAATCAAGGAAATGATAAGAAAATAGAATATGCATCACAAAACATGCATTTTGCAGAAAAAGGAGCATATACAGGCGAAGTATCGGCAGGTATTTTAAAGGGAATAAATGTAAATATAACCTTATTAGGACATTCCGAAAGAAGAGAATATTTTAAAGAAGACGATGTGCTGTTAAAACAAAAAGTAGATGCAGCAATAGCAAACGAAATAGAAATAATATTTTGCTTTGGAGAAAAATTAGAAGATAGAGAATCCGAAAATCATTTTAAGATAGTAGAAAGTCAAATAAAAAATGCTTTATTCCATTTAAAAGAAAGTGATTGGAGCAAAATTGTATTAGCCTACGAACCAGTTTGGGCAATAGGAACAGGAAAAACAGCAACACCAGAACAAGCACAAGAAATGCATGCGTTTATACGAAATTTAGTAAAAGAAAATTACCATAACAATGTCGCAGAAAATGTAAGTATACTATACGGAGGAAGTGTAAAACCAGCCAACGCACAAGAAATATTTGGAAAACCAGATGTAGATGGAGGATTAATAGGAGGAGCAGCACTTAAAGCCGATATGTTTGCAGAAATTATTAGAGCGATGAAGTAAACCAGTTAAATTTTTAAAATACCACTTTACAAAACCTTTGCGTAAAAAAAGAACGAACAAGTTTATAATAAAACAACCAAATAATAAAATGATTTACATAAGTTATACCT
Organism: Flavobacteriaceae bacterium; assembly: GCA_026988355.1. Taxonomy (GTDB): domain Bacteria; phylum Bacteroidota; class Bacteroidia; order Flavobacteriales; family Flavobacteriaceae; genus S010-17. The sequence goes on along the minus strand of JALSLK010000091.1, from coordinate 55,072 downwards.
TCCAAATAACACCAAGAGAACCAGCAACAGAAATAGTAATAGCAGAGCTAGGACAAGCAGGATTTGAAAGTTTTGTAGAAAATGAACAAGGAGTTATAGCGTACATACAAAAAGAAGAATATAGAGAAGGTATTTTAGACGATATATTTATATTAACAAATAAAGAATTTAAGATAACATATACCAAAGAAGAAATAACACAAGTAAATTGGAATGCCGAATGGGAGAAAAATTTTAATCCAATAGAAATAGATGATTTAGTAAGAATACGAGCGCCATTTCATAAAAAAACAGACTTAAAGTACGATATAATAATAGAGCCAAAAATGAGTTTTGGAACAGGACACCATCAAACAACACACATGATGGTAAAACATTTGTTGCAAATAGATGTTAAAAATAAAACGGTATTAGATATGGGTTGCGGAACAGGAGTTTTAGCAATAATGGCAGAAAAGTTAGGAGCAAAACAAGTGGAAGCAATCGATATAGATAATTGGTGTTATCTAAATTCTATAGAAAATATAGAAAGAAATAATTGTGAGAAAATAACAGTATACGAAGGAGAAGCATCTTTATTAGTAAATAAAAAATACGATATAATAATAGCAAATATCAATCGAAATATTCTATTAAATGATATCCAGACGTATACAAATGTATTAAACGAAAACGGAATAGTACTCTTAAGTGGTTTTTATACCGAAGATATACCAATAATAGATAAAGAAGTATCTAAATTTAATTTAAAAATACAAACTATCGAAGAAATGGAAAATTGGGTTGCAGTAAAATATCAATAAAAAATTTGGTAAAAATTCGGATATTTAATTAAATTTGCCGAAAATAAATTATTTTAATCGTGAATTTGGTATAAAATTTGCATTTTCCGTAAATAATTTATACATTTACGTTACTAACAATGATTAAAATGGGGACAAAACAAAAAAAACAAGAAGATTTTGAGATACTCGAAAAAGAAGTGTCTCAACATGAAATCATTTTATTTGATGATGATTTTAATACATTCGATTTTGTAATAGACTCATTAATAGATGTTTGTAATCATACGTTACTGCAAGCAGAGCAATGTACCATGCTAGTCCATTATAAAGGAAAATGTGCAGTAAAAACAGGAGAATATAATGAACTAGAATCAAAATGCTCTAGATTGTTAGAACTGGGACTTACTGCTGAGATTGTATAAAACAACATTTTTCTGGATAAGCAACAATAAAATCAAATTTATTATTGAGAATATTTTATTTAAAATAAGTCTTTATTCCTGATTTTTTTTTCTTGAATCTTCATACTTTTGCAAATGCAACAAAAGGTACTAATTTTAGATTTTGGATCACAGTTTACACAACTAATAGCACGGAGAGTTAGAGAACTCAATATATACTCAGAAATATTTCCGTATAATAGTAAAAATTACGATGTAAATAATTACAAAGCCGTTATCCTTTCAGGAAGTCCAAGTTCAGTTCAAGGAGAAGCAGTATTACACCCAGAATTGTCAGAAATAAAAGGAAAAAAACCACTATTAGCAATCTGTTATGGAGCACAATATTTAGCACATTTTTTTGGAGGAAGAGTAGGAGAAAGTAATACAAGAGAATATGGAAGAGCAAATTTATCCTATATAAAAACAGAAAATTTATTATTCCAAAAAATAGAAGTAAATAGTCAAGTATGGATGAGTCATAGCGATACCATAATAACTTTACCAAAAAATGCAATAAAAATAGCAAGTACACACGATGTAGAAAATGCAGCATTTAAAATAAAAGAAGAAGAAACTTATGCCATACAGTTTCATCCAGAAGTATATCATACGACAGAAGGAAAGCAATTGTTAAAGAACTTTTTAGTGCAAATAGCAGAGATAGAACAAAATTGGACACCAGATGCATTTGTAGAAACGACCGTAAAAAAAATACAAGAGCAAATAGGAAACGAAAAAGTAGTATTGGGATTGTCAGGCGGAGTAGACTCTACTGTAGCAGCAGTAATACTAGATAAAGCAATAGGACAAAATTTATATTGTATCTTTGTAGATAACGGTTTGTTGCGTAAAGAGGAGTATATTTCGGTACTAGAACAATACCAAAATATGGGATTAAACGTTAAAGGAGTAGATGCTTCGGCACGTTTTTTGAAAGAATTAAAAGGAATAAGTGATCCAGAAAAGAAAAGAAAAGCAATAGGGAAAGTGTTTGTAGATGTTTTTGATGATGAAGCAAAGCAAATTACAAGTGTAAAATATCTAGCACAAGGAACAATATATCCAGATGTGATAGAATCTGTGTCTATATCAGGAGGTCCATCAGCAACTATAAAATCACACCACAATGTAGGAGGATTACCAGATTATATGAAGTTAAAAATTGTAGAACCATTACGAATGATATTTAAAGATGAAGTGAGAAGAGTAGGAAAAACATTAGGAATAGATAAAGTGTTATTAGGAAGACATCCATTTCCAGGACCAGGATTAGCAATTCGGATTTTGGGAGATATCACAAAAGAGAAAGTAAAAATGTTACAAGAAGTAGATGCCATTTTTATAAATGGATTGAGAAGATGGAACTTATATGATAAAGTCTGGCAGGCAGGAGCCATATTGTTGCCAATAAATTCGGTAGGAGTAATGGGAGACGAAAGAACTTATGAAAAAGTTGTAGCTTTGCGAGCAGTTTCGTCTACAGATGGAATGACAGCAGATTGGGTAGATTTGCCATATAAGTTTTTACAAGAAATATCAAATAAAATAATAAATAATGTAAAAGGTGTAAACAGAGTAGTATACGATATAAGCTCAAAACCACCAGCAACAATAGAATGGGAATAATAATGAAAAAACAAATTGGACTTTTAATACTATCATTTTTTATAGCGATAGCAACTTTTTCACAAGAAAAAAAGTATACTACGTACCGAGTTGTCGATAACGAAACAATAAGCAGTATATCAAGAAAATTAGGAATAACACCATACGATTTATTAAAACTAAATCCAGATGCAAAAGACGGAATAAACATCGATGAAGTACTAATAATACCAAATGTAAAATACAAAAAAAAGACATCCGAAGTACGAAAATCAGAAACAATAAAAGAACAAGAAGCTCCTAAAAAAATAGAATTAGTAAAAAAGGTAAAGTTAGAGAGGGATTCAATAAAAAATGGTATTTTATATCATACAGTTAGACCGCAAGAAACAGTGTATTCCTTATGTAAGAAATACAAAATTTCTAAGCGAAAAGCAAGAAAATTAAATAAACTTAGAAGAAAAAGTGTATTGTCCGTAGGACAAGTATTAAAATTCCCTACCAAATTACAAGATACAAAACCAGTAGTTGTCATTCCGAAAGAACCAGAATATGATACTAAAAAATATGTAGGATATACTGTAAAACAATACGATACATTTTATTCGCTAACAAGAAAGTACAATGTAACAAAGCAACAGATAATTCATCTAAATCCGCAATTAGAACACGGTTTAAAAGTAGAAGATTTTATATTAATACCAAGAAACACCGAAGTCGTAATTGTAAATGAATCTATAGAACCAACGTATAAAATTCATAAAGTAGTAGCAAAAGAAGGTTTTTATAGATTAAAACAAACTTATGGCGTTTCCGAAGAAGAATTAATTCGCTTAAATCCAGAGTTAAAAAATGGATTAAAAGTAGGTATGGAAATTAAGATTCCTGTAAAAAAAGAAGAAGAAAACTTAATGTATGAAGGAGACATACAAGGAAAAGAATTAAATGTAGTTATTATGCTGCCATTTAAAGCAGACGACAATTCCAAAACATTTGCAAAAAGCAAACTGTTAAACAGAGTAACAGATTTTTATTTAGGAGCTATGATAGCATTAGAAAAATTAAAAGAAAAAGGATTATCCGTAAATGTAAAGGTGTTTGATACTAAGAATAATTCGGCACAAGTCGCTACCATATTAAACTCGTATGATTTTTCAAAAACTGATGTAATAATAGGACCATTATTTTATAGTAAATTTAAAGAAGTAGCAACAAAATTAAGAGATAAAAATGTGCCCTTAATATCGCCTTTGTCTAAAAAGGATCATGGAACAATAGCAGTAAAAAGTGCCATTCAAAATAATGCAACAAAAACACAAATGGCAAATAAGATGCTGTCGTATATTAAGGAACGATATACCAATCAAAATTTGATGATAATAACAGATAAAAAAACGAAAGATAATGCGAATATAATAAAGGTTAAATCGTATTTGCAAAATAACAATACAGCGATAAAAATACCAGTACTTTATATGAAAGACGGATATATAAAGAGAGAATTATTTGCAAAAAATATTAAAAATAAAAAAGAGAATTGGGTAATTTTAGTATCAGATTCAGAAGCGACATCTTCCGTAGCAGTCGATAATTTAGGAGTATATGAAAAAGAATATAAAATAACATTATTTGGATTAAAGAAACCAAAAAATATCGATAAAATAAAAACACACTTTTTAAATCGATTAACATTTCATTATCCATCCACAAATTTGATAGATGAGGAGTCGGAAGAAATATCAAAATTCCAAGAAATTTACAAAACTAAATATGGGGCATTACCAAGTGATTTTTCGTATAAAGGATATGATACAACCTACGATGCATTATTACGTTTAGCAAATAATTACGATATATCAAAAGCGTTTCAAGAAGGAAAATCAAAACGATTAGAAAGTAAATTTAGTTACATAATAAATCCGTTAGGAGGATATTATAATGATGGTGTTTTTATCGTGAAATACGATAATTACAGGCTAAAAGAAGCAAAATAATTAGATACGTTTTAAAACGAAGTAATAAAATTAAAATTAAAACCAGTAGAAGCACTAACCTCTCTACAAACACCACCAACACATAACAAACCACCTCTTTGTTTACCGTAACTTAAGGCAAATCTGCTTTTGCCTTTTGTGTAACTTGTACCAGCATTGTAATAATGTTTTTGCTCATCGCCATAATTATACATATCGGTAGCGAAAAAAGAAAGTTTAGTTGAAGCATTAAATTCAGCAGTGCCAGCTGCCCAATTTTTTTGATCATCTTTCGTCCAAAGGTGTTGAATTTCGGCACGAATAGCTTTTCCCTTACCTATTTTATAAGTAGATTCAATTACAGCAATATTGGCATGAACCTTATCCTCTTTGCTTTCTAAAATTTCTTTATCATAAAATAAATTGACATACGAAAAGATAGAAGCCCATTTTTTTGACCATTTTTTTCGTACTTCAAGATTAATATCTCGATAATACTTATTTTTAAAATTTAAAAAATCCGTAGTATAATTTATATCATAAACGCCATCAATATTTGTAGTAATAATGTTGGTTTTAAGTCCAGCCCAATACGAAAAATTCAAGGCTAGTTTGGTACCGTATTTTCCGCCTAACAAAGAACTTCTCTTTATTTTGTAGTACACATCAATTTGATTCCCAATTTCGCCATCTCTAACAAAACCATTTAAAACACCGTTTCTAAAATCACCTCTAGAAAAATCAGTTCCAGATTGCGCTTGATACACATAAATATTTGTAAGAGAATAATCGTGTTGTTTGGTTAAATTAGGCAAATAATTCACAATTTGTTCATTAAAAGGATTGCCAGCGGCTTCACGTTCGCTATAAAAATTCATATTCTCCAAACGCCTAAAAGTAGAGCTAATTCCTAATCCTTTTTGAGAGTAACCAAGCGTTAATAAAATAGCATTACCATCCGACACTTTCGTCTCGTTAACACCATCATTGTTTGCTTTAATTCGTACATCGTTACTTTTGTATACATATTCAGAATTAATATAAAAATTATTGTGATTTATATCTAAACGAGTGGAGGTTGTATACACATAATTAGGAAAATAAGCACCTATAAAACCAGGAGTATTACTTGTGTAATCTTCATCTTTTCCAACATAACTTAGACCTAAATTTACACCAGTTTTATCCGATTTTAGAAACGAACCCAAATTAATTTCAGTATTAAAGCCAATGAGATTACTTTTTGCAATTTCAAAGCCTTTGCGCTGTCTTGCAACAAAGCCAGTAAATTCAAGATATGGGTTCGGTAAAAATTTAATATTAGCACCTAGTAAAGCATTGTTAATTCCAAGTTGTCTATCTTCCCAAGAACGAAGTGTTAAACCGCTGCCAAACTGTTCGTAGAAATGCCCAAGAGTTACATCCAATTTTTTATTTTTAAATTTAACAAAAGCAGTACCTAAACCAATTTGTTTATTAAAAGAAGGCGAAAAGTTAAGAATAGCATTTGGAGCATAACTTTCTAATTGAATACCAAATGAAAAATCACTAATAGTATAGTTTAGATTCAAATAATTATTAGATCTAAAGTTTTCATTTTTTATAGAAACTTCCTCTTTATCAAATAAGTTATATTGCGAATTAGATTCGAAACTAATAGTGAAGTTTCCTTTTTTTTGGCTGTAAGTTATAGAAGATAAAATTACAAGACTAGCAAATACTAAGTTTTTCATTATAAAAATAATTTGAACAAATATAGAAAAACAATTTTTTTAACCCGAAATATTTATAGACTTTCGTTACGAAAAATCAAAAACACCAATTAAGAAGTCATTTCAATATAAAAAAAATGAAGTTTGAAAATTAAATGTAAAAAAAGCAGGAAAAGATAATCGAAAGAGTATTAGCGGATTAATATTTTAATATGCGATATAGTTATTTAGAAAATGCTTTAAATTTTTCATAAACTTCATCTTCGCTTCCAGGAGTGTAGCCAGAGTGTGTATATAAAATTTTGCCATTTTTAACAATTAATAAATATGGAGGAGCAGAAAAATTCAAAGCCATTTTTAACTCTTGATTTGTATCTAATAAGATTTCATAATTCCAATCTTTGCCATTAACCATTGGCTTAACCCTAGAGACAGAGCGAGAGTTGTCGATAGAAATTGCAATTAATTCAAAATTCATTTCGTCTTGTAAATCCTCATAATCCTCACTAATAGCTTCTAATTCTTGAATACAAGGACCACACCAAGTAGCCCAAAAACTAACAACAATTAATTTGTCTTTACTTTTTTCAATGATGTTTACATTTTCTCCAGAAGTATTTTTTAAGCTAATGTTAGGGAAAGATTTTTGCGCATAAAAAAGCGAAAAAGAAAATGTAAATAAAAAAAATAGAATTGGTTTTTTCATGATAAAAAAGGTTTTTAATTTGTAAGAGTTGTCAATATTATGAAATAATACTTAATAAATATCTATGAACGTATTATATTTGTGAGGAATAATTCAAAAAGCATACCAAGAATGAAACAAGTTTCGATAAAAATAATTTTTACGATGATAGCCCTTTCACAAGTTTTTATATCTTGTTATAAAAGTGAAGATGTGCCAGAAACAATATTAGTAGAACAATCAGAATTTACGCAAAAGCTATTAATCGAAGACTATACAGGAACATGGTGTGTGTATTGTACGGGAGCAGGATTTGCAATACATAATGCAGTACATGGTAATGGTACTGTAGAAGGAAATGATAGATTTATACCGATTGCACTTCATTTTAAATCACTATCAAGTCCAGAAGAAATGCAAAATGAGTATTCAGAAACATTGGTGACAGAATTTAATCCAGATTTAGGATTTCCAAGAGTTACCTTAAATAGAAACGAGGCAATATGGTCAGACGATTATAAAATAAGAGATTTAGAGTTGTTATTAAATAAATATGCACCAGTTGGATTGGCAATTAATTCCACATTAACAAATAATACAATTGATGTAACTGTAAGAGTAGGTTTTGTAGAAGAATTAACAACTGTTAACAATTATAAATTAGTGGTTTATTTAGTAGAAGATGGTTTGATCTACGCACAGCATAATGCATCATTATCCGATCGACCAGCAATTATTGAAGATTACGAACATAATGATGTATTGCGTTACTCATTTACGAGCACATTAGGAGATGCATTGCCAAATCAAATAGAAGATAATCATAGATATACAAAAAATTTCATGGCAATAAATTTACCAAATACAATTCAAAGTATTTCAAATATACGCATTGTCGCTTTTGTAGTAGACGCAAATGATAACTGTCTAAATGTACAAATGGCAAAAGTAAATGTAAATAAAGATTTTGATTAATTACCTACTCTAAAATCTGATTTTAGAATCGTATTATTTTGAATGTTTTTATGAGAATTGGTTAATTAAATTAACTAATTTATATGGGATTATTATTATTTTAAAGAATTTATTGTATTAAAATGTTAAAAAATGTATATTCGCAACCATAAATTATTTAACAACAAATATTTAAAACAACAACCATGAAAAAAATTACAACAACTGTTATCTTATTATTTACAGTAGCTGTTGCGTTGTCGCAAACAATTACGGTAGAATTATTGACGGATGCTTATGCTAGCGAAACAAGATGGGGGATTTTAGATTCTAATGATAATCTTATCGCGCAAAATGCAACATTAGCCAATGAAACCTCTGTAACAACAAATGTGAATGTTACAACAACCGAATGTTATCGATTTGTAATATTAGATTCTTATGGAGATGGAATTGCAGGATATAACGGTAGTGCTCCAGGTTCGTTAAGTGTATCTTATAACGGAGTTTATGTAGGAGGATTTACAACAGCCAATTCAGGTTTCGGTTCGAGATTTGTAGTTTATGGAATTGGAGAGGGGTGTCATAATGTAGATGCAAAGATGAGCGCAATAAACCAAGTGCCATTTGCAGCAGCAGGAGATATTAGTATTACCTGTACAGTAGAAAACACAGGATTAAATAACCTTACTTCGTTTGATGTTAATTATAGAGTAGATAATGGAGCAGTTGTAACACAAAATGTTACAGGAGTAAACCTTTCTATTGGAGATAGAAATGAAGTGACATTTACGACGCCATGGGCAGCAACGACAGGAGATTATACTATAACAGCTTGGGTTTCTAATGCAAATGCAAGTGGAAATGATGAAGATTTGAATAATGACTCTAAAGAATTAGGAATAAGTATTGCTAGTCAAGCAACACAAAGACTTCCATTATATGAAGAATTTACAAGCTCTACTTGCGGACCATGTGCAGGGTTTAATACAAATAATTTTAACGATGCGTTTTTAGCTGCAAATACAGGAAATTACAGTTTGATAAAATACCAAATGAATTGGCCAGGAGTAGGAGGAGATCCATATTACACAGCAGAAGGAGGAGTGAGAAGAGATTATTATAGTGTAACAGGAGTACCTACTTTAGCTTTAGATGGAGTAGACGATAATCCTAATTTCTTTCAAAATACAGCGCAATTACAGCCAGTATTAAATCAAGTAAATGCAAAACCAGCATTTTTTACAATGGCGGCAATTCATTCTGTTCATGCACTTGCAAATGAAGTGGTAGTAGAAGTAGACATCGATCCATATTTGTCAGGAGATTATGTGCTTCATGCAGCATTAATTGAAGGAAGAACAACAGCAAACGTAGCAACAAACGGAGAAACGTATTTTACAGATGTAATGATGAAAATGATACCAGACGCAAATGGTACAGCAGTTACATTTACAGAAGGAGCACATCTAAAACAAGTTTTAACAGCTAGTTTGGTAGGAACACATATCGAAGAAATGAGCGATTTAAAAGTGGTAGTGTTTATACAGCATAATGCATCGAAAAGTGTCATGCAATCCGTTACGTCAACAGAAAATGCAACAGCAGCAGTAGATAACTATATCTTTGAAGCAGTAAGTATTTATCCAAACCCAACCAAAGGAAAATTGAATATAAAAACCGATAGAGAAATTAACCTAAGTTTTTCCGATATGTTAGGAAGAGTAGTCTTTGTAAAAGATAGCATTAGAGAAGAAACCACATTAGATTTATCCAATTTAGAAAAGGGAATATACATCGTATCCATATTTGATGGAGCACATAAAGGAACGCAAAAAATAATCATAGAATAGTAAATTAAAATTATACCAATGAAAAAAATAATATATTTAGTAACACTAGTAGTTATATCGTCTTTAATTTTAACTTCGTGTAAGAGTGACGATCCAGATCCAGTAGTGGAAGAAGTAGTGCCATTTACACTTAAGATAGACGAAGAAGAGGTAGTAGAGAATACGATTTTAGTAAAAACTTATAATGTAGTTGGAGCAGATGGAGAATTAGGATTTAATATTACAAATAATACAAATGCAGCAATCGATTTAAAAATAACAGTAGTATCCGTAGAAGGAAATGGAGATGGTATGCAATTGTGTTTTAAGACGTGTAGTGCTAATATAAATGTAGATGATACAGAGATTAAAACAATCGAAGCAGGTCATACAACTACTAATGTAGAAACACATATTTTTAACGGACAAGTAGGAAATAGAGATTTTTCATGTACCATAAAGATTAATCAGGTAGATGGAAATGGAAGTGATATAGTTTCAGGTAAATCAGTTTCGTTTACGTATAAGTACGTTGCACCATAATTTCTAAAAATAAAATAGAATAAATGAAATGGCTGTAAAAAAAAGTTTATATTTGCAGCCATTTTTAAATCAAAAAAGATATGTTTGTGAAGGGAGGTGCCATTAAATGTTAATCATTCCAGTAAAAGACGGAGAAAACATCGATAGAGCGTTAAAACGTTTTAAGCGAAAATTCGATAGAACAAAAACAATGAAAAAATTACGTGAGCGTAAGCAGTTTACGAAACCTTCAGTTTTAAATCGTCAGCAAAAGATGAAAGCGCAATATGTACAGCGTAAACGAGAAAATGAAGAATAAATAATTTTTTATTAGCTTAAAAATCCGTTATTTTAAACAAAAACATTAAATTTGTTTAAAATAACGGATTTTTTTATGCAATTAATTGAATCATTTTTAGAATACCTTTCTTTAGAAAAAAAATATTCAGAAAATACCATTATATCCTATAAAAATGATTTAGAAAAATTTTTAAATTTTATAGAAGAAACTTGTGGAGAAAAGAACATTCAAAAAATACATTATACGCAAATAAGATCGTGGATAGTTTTATTAGTATCAAAAAATATTTCTAATAGGAGTATCAACAGAAAAATGAGTTCCCTAAAATCCTTTTATAAATTCTTAATAAAAATAAAGCAAATAAAAGAGAATCCATTGCAAAAGCACAAATCGTTAAAAATTCCTAAAAGAGTAAATGTACCATTTAATAAAAAAGAAATCAATGAAGTTTTATATAATCTAGACCAGAATAAAGATTTTATATCCGTACGTAATAAATTAATTGTAGAAATTTTTTATACAACAGGAGTGCGACGAAATGAATTGATAAATTTAAAAATAGAAGATGTAGATGTAAAGCAGAAAGTAATTAAAGTGCTAGGAAAACGAAATAAAGAACGTTACATTCCATTATTGGAAACGCTACAAAAAAATATAATAGAATATTTAAAAATCAGAACAAAATTATCGCAAAACAATGAATTTCTGTTTATTACAAAAAAAGGAAATAAACTTTACGGAACACTTGTTTATCGAGTAATTAATGATTACTTTAGTACGGTGTCATCAAAGGTAAAGAAGAGTCCGCATATATTACGTCATGCATTTGCAACTCACTTACTTAACGAAGGAGCAGATTTAAATGCTGTTAAAGAATTACTTGGTCATGCTAGTTTAGCATCTACACAAGTTTATACAAATAGTAGTTTAAAAGAATTAAAAAATGTGTATAACCAAGCTCATCCAAGGAGCTCAACTAAAAACTAAAAAGATTATGAAAGTATTCGTGCAGTCTGTAAATTTTAATATGGATAAGGAATTAAAAATCTATATTGAAGATAAAATAGCATTATTAAATAAATTTTATGATAATATTATTTCCACGGAAGTTTTTTTAAAAGTGCAAAAAACAAGCGAAAAGGAAAATAAAATTATTGAAATAAAAATTAATGTACCAGGAGAAGATATTGTAGTAAAAAAAACAGCAAAGACGTTTGAAGAAGGAACATCAATATCATTAGAAGCGTTAAAAAGAAGTTTAAAAAAAATGAAAGAAAAGCAGAGAGGAAGATAATAGTTTTTTGATAGAAAACAATATTCTAATGAGAAGTTAGAAAGAGTGAATAAAATGCAATAATGAAGGAATAAAAATAACGTGTAAAAAAAAATAAAAAAAAATACTGAAAAAGTTTTGTAAAGAAAAAAAACATCTTACATTTGCAGTCCGTTAGAAAAAAGCGGACTGTTTTTTTATAAAAAAAATAGTAAAAGCCGATGTAGCTCAGCTGGCTAGAGCAGCTGATTTGTAATCAGCAGGTCGTGGGTTCGAGTCCCTCCATTGGCTCTTTTTATTGTAATAACTTTAGAAAATGTTTAAAAAAGTTGTTGCACTAAGTTCTTTGAATAAAAAAAACTGGGGAGGTACTCAAGTGGTCAACGAGGACGGACTGTAACTCCGTTGGCTTCGCCTTCGAAGGTTCGAATCCTTCCCTCCCCACACTTTTTTTGAAAAAAAAACAAAATAAAATAGACTATTTGAATAAAAAATATTAATTTTGCAGCTTGAAAATAAGCTCTATTTTTATTTTTAAAGATAGATACACCTTAAATTAGAAAGATAATTTAAAAGCGAGAGTAGCTCAGTTGGTAGAGCTTCAGCCTTCCAAGCTGACTGTCGCCGGTTCGAGCCCGGTCTCTCGCTCTTTTTTAAAGCCGGTGTAGCTCAGAGGTAGAGCGTTTCCTTGGTAAGGAAGAGGTCACGGGTTCAATTCCCGTCATTGGCTCTAATGTATTTTGGAATTCAAAGATAAACAAGAACACTAAATAAATTATATAACTAGATTTAAAATTAATAATTATGGCAAAAGAACATTTTGACCGCTCGAAACCACACTTAAATATTGGTACAATTGGTCACGTAGATCATGGGAAAACTACTTTAACAGCAGCAATTACAGTTGTGTTAGCTAAAGCAGGGTTTTGTGAGGTAAAAGATTTTGATCAAATTGATAACGCTCCAGAAGAAAAAGAAAGAGGGATTACAATAAATACTTCGCATGTAGAATATGCAACAGATAAACGTCATTATGCGCACGTAGACTGTCCAGGTCACGCGGATTATGTAAAGAATATGGTAACTGGTGCAGCTCAAATGGATGGTGCTATTTTAGTTGTTGCGGCGACAGATGGGCCAATGCCACAAACTCGTGAGCATATCCTATTAGGACGTCAAGTAGGTATTCCTAGAATGGTTGTATTCATGAACAAAGTGGATATGGTTGATGATGAAGAATTATTAGAATTAGTAGAAATGGAAATCAGAGAATTATTAGATTTCTATGAATATGATGGAGATAATACTCCAGTAATAGCAGGTTCTGCTCTAGGAGGATTAAACGGAGAAGAAAAATGGGCTAAATCAATCTTAGAATTGATGGAAGCTGTAGATTCTTGGATTGAATTGCCAAAGAGAGATGTAGAAAAAGATTTTTTAATGCCAATTGAAGATGTATTCTCAATTACTGGTCGTGGAACTGTAGCGACAGGTCGTATCGAAACAGGAGTAGCAAATACAGGAGATGCAGTAGATATCATCGGTATGGGAGCAGAAAAATTAACTTCAACAGTTACAGGAGTTGAAATGTTTCGTAAAATATTAGATAGAGGAGAAGCAGGAGATAATGTAGGAATCTTATTAAGAGGTATTGCAAAAGAAGATATTAAAAGAGGAATGGTAATCTGTAAGCCAGGTTCCGTAACACCACATGCACACTTTAAAGCTGAGGTTTATATCCTTAAAAAAGAAGAAGGTGGACGTCATACTCCATTCCATAACAACTATCGTCCTCAATTTTATGTGAGAACTACTGATGTTACTGGTACAATTACTTTGCCAAGTGGAGTAGAAATGGTGATGCCTGGAGATAACTTAACAATTGAAGTTGAATTACATCAACCAATTGCAATGAATGTTGGACTTCGTTTTGCAATTCGTGAAGGAGGTAGAACCGTAGGAGCAGGACAAGTTACAGAGATACTCTAATTAAGTAAGCTTGTAATTAATATAACGAGGTGTTCGTCAATTAAAATTGGCGAACGCCTTGATTTATACTAGTTAATTAATAATTACGGGCGTAGCTCAGTTGGTAGAGCACTGGTCTCCAAAACCAGGTGTCGGGAGTTCGAGTCTCTCCGCCCGTGCAATGGAATAAAAAGTATATGACATGGAATGCCGACGTAAAAATTAAGCTTTTTAAAGCGTAGAAAATAAGATTAGGTAATTCTTTTTAGGATTAAACTTTAAATATAAAAGTGTGTTAAAGAGAATAAATGTTCTGGTTTTAGAGAAATAAAAACAAGAACAAATTAATAATCAATTCATACTTAAAAATAAATAAATATGGGAATTGTAAATTATGTAAAGGAATCATACAAAGAACTTAATAATGAAGTGACATGGATACCTTTATCTGAAGCTCAAAAATCGACCATTATAGTTGCAATTTTTACTGTAATTTTCGCAATAGCTGTATTTTTAACAGATAAAGTATTTCAAAATGCTTTAGATAAATTTTTTAAACTTTTTTAATTAAAGAATATGGCTGATATTGTAAAGAAATGGTATGTAGTAAGAGCTATAGGCGGACAAGAAAATAAAGTAAAAAGATATATAGAAAATGAAATATCTCGTCTAGGTTTATCTGATTTTGTTGAAGAAGTTTTAGTGCCAACAGAGAAAGTTATTCAAATACGAAAAGGAAAGAAATATAATATCGAAAAAGTATACTTTCCTGGATATATCATGGTAAAAGCCAATTTAAGTGGAGAAGTACCTCACGTTATTAAATCCATAACAGGAGTTATTGGATTTCTTGGAGAAGTAAAAGGAGGAGAACCAGTACCGTTAAGAAAAGCAGAAGTTAATCGAATGCTAGGAAAAGTGGATGAATTAGCTATTCAAAATGAAAATGTTGTAATTCCTTATATAGTTGGAGAAACAATAAAAGTTATTGATGGACCATTTAATGGTTTTGATGGAACGATAGAAAAAATAAATGAAGAAAAACGTAAACTAGAAGTAATGGTGAAAATTTTCGGAAGAAGAACACCATTAGAATTAAGTTATACGCAGGTAAATAAAGTATCATAGTGTTACATAAATAAGATGATTGCCAGCTTCCAATTGGTGATTTTCTGAATTTTTAAAACAAATATAAAATGGCAAAAGAAGTAGGTAAGGTTGTAAAATTACAAGTACGTGGAGGAGCTGCAAACCCTTCACCACCTGTAGGACCTGCACTTGGTGCTGCCGGAGTAAATATTATGGAGTTCTGTAAGCAATTTAATGCTAGAACTCAAGATAAACAAGGAAAAGTATTACCAGTAGTAATTACGGTGTATAAAGATAAATCCTTTGATTTCGTAGTAAAAACTCCACCAGCAGCAGTACAAATATTAGAAGCAATAAAACTTAAAAAAGGATCAGGAGAGCCTAACCGTAATAAGGTAGGGAAAATTTCTTGGGATCAAATTAGAAAGATTGCAGAAGATAAAATGGTTGACATGAATGCATTTCAAGTGGAATCAGCAATGTTAATGATAGCAGGAACTGCAAGATCAATGGGAATAACTGTAATGGGTGAAGCACCAGTAAAAGCATAAACAATGGGAAAAGTAACAAAAAAACAAAAAGTAGCATATGCTAAAGTGGATACAGCAAAAGTATATTCACTTGAGGAAGCTTCGGCATTAGTAAAAGAAATTACCAATGTAAAATTTGATGCATCTGTTGATTTAGCTTTGCGTTTAGGTGTAGATCCACGTAAGGCAGACCAAATGGTTAGAGGTGTAGTGTCATTACCACACGGAACAGGAAAAGATGTCAAAGTATTGGCATTAGTAACTCCAGATAAAGAAGCAGATGCTACAGCAGCAGGAGCAGATTATGTGGGATTAGATGAATACCTTCAAAAAATAAAAGGAGGATGGACAGATGTTGATGTTATTATTACGATGCCAAGTGTTATGGGTAAATTAGGACCATTAGGGCGTATATTAGGACCAAGAGGTTTAATGCCAAATCCTAAAACAGGTACAGTAACAATGGATGTAGCAAAAGCTGTAAAAGATGTAAAAGCAGGTAAAATAGACTTTAAGGTAGATAAGACAGGTATCATACATGCAGCAATTGGAAAAATTTCTTTCGATGCAAAAAAAATCGAAGAAAATGCACAAGAATTAATTCAAACAATTCTTAATTTAAAGCCAAATACAGCTAAAGGAACTTATGTGAAAAGTGCTTTTATGTCAAGTACAATGAGTCCAGGGATAGAAATAGAAGTAAAATCAGTTTAAGCAAGTTAATATACACACATTATGACTAGAGAAGAAAAATCAGTAGTAATTAAAGACTTAACAAGCAAATTGACTGATAACAGTATTATCTATTTAGCAGATATATCAGGATTAGACGCATTAGAGACTTCTAATTTAAGAAGAGCATGCTTTAAAGCTAATGTGAAATTAGCGGTTGTTAAGAACACTTTGCTTGCAAAAGCAATGGAAAAATCAGATAAAGAATTCGGAGAATTGCCTTCAACATTAAAAGGAAATACCTCAGTTTTATTTTCTGAAACTGGAAATGCACCAGCAAAAGTAATAAAGAATTTTAGAAAAAAATCAGATAAGCCAGTATTGAAAGGAGCTTATGTTGAAGAAGCAATTTATGTTGGCGATGATCAATTAGATGCTTTAGTAAACATCAAATCTAAAGAAGAACTTATCGGAGATATTATTACTTTATTACAATCACCAGCTAAAAATGTTATTTCAGCATTGCAATCCGGTGGTAATAAATTATCAGGTATAATTAAAACATTATCTGAAAAATAAATTAAGCGCACAATTAAACTAAATAATAAAAATTAAAAAAACAAGAATAAAATGGCAGATTTAAAAGATTTCGCAGAACAATTAGTTAACCTATCAGTAAAAGATGTTAATGAATTAGCAACTATATTAAAAGAAGAGTATGGTATTGAGCCAGCAGCGGCAGCAGTAGCAGTAGCAGGGCCAGCAGCAGCAGGAGGAGAAGCAGCAGAAGAAAAAACAGAATTTGATGTGATCCTAAAAGCAGCAGGAGGTTCTAAATTAGCAGTTGTTAAATTAGTTAAAGAATTAACAGGATTAGGATTAAAAGATGCGAAAGGTATCGTAGATAGTGCGCCAGCTCCAATTAAAGAAGGTGTATCTAAAGATGAGGCAGAAGGTCTTAAAAAATCTTTAGAAGAAGCAGGAGCAGAAGTAGAACTTAAATAAGTTTTATTACTAGTCCATTGTACGAATTATTCAATCGTATAAATGGACTCAAAATAAAGGTTTAGGTCTTCCGAATTTTAATCGGAATGACCTAAACCATTTTGCGTATATAGACATTGCAAAAGAAAATTGAATTTTTAACCATTAAAATTTCTCCATTTGGCAACAACAAATACAACCGAAAGAGTAAATTTCGCAACTGCGAAAAAAATAATGGAATATCCTGATTTTTTAGATATTCAAGTAAAATCTTTCCAAGACTTTTTTCAATTAGAAACAAAAGCAGATGAAAGAGCTAACGAAGGTTTATATAAAACATTTTCTGATAACTTTCCAATTACGGATACACGTAATAATTTTGTATTAGAATTTTTAGATTACTTTGTAGATCCACCTAGATATTCTATTCAAGAATGTATCGAAAGAGGATTAACCTATAGTGTGCCATTAAAAGCACGTTTAAAACTTTATTGTACAGACCCAGAACATGAGGATTTTGAAACTATTGTACAAGATGTGTATTTAGGAGTAATTCCTTATATGACACATAGTGGTACATTTATTATTAATGGAGCAGAACGAGTTGTAGTATCGCAATTACATCGTTCTCCAGGAGTATTTTTTGGACAATCATTTCATGCAAATGGAACAAAATTATATTCAGCAAGAGTAATTCCTTTCAAAGGATCTTGGATTGAATTCTCTACCGATATCAATCAAGTATTATATGCTTATATCGATAGAAAGAAAAAATTACCAGTTACTACACTATTTAGAGCAATTGGATACGAAAGAGATAAAGATATTTTAGAAATATTTAACTTAGCAGAAGAAGTTAGAGTATCTAAATCGGGACTAAAAAAAGTATTAAGCAGAAAATTAGCAGCGAGAGTTTTGAAGACTTGGTTTGAAGATTTTGTAGATGAAGATACTGGAGAAGTGGTATCTATCGAACGAAATGAAATTATTTTAGATCGCGATACTATTTTAGAAAAAGAACATATTGACGAAATTATAGAATCTGGTTCAAAAACTATTTTATTGCATAAAATAGATAATGAAACAGGAGATTTTGCAATTATTTATAATACATTACAAAAAGACCCTACAAATTCTGAAAAAGAAGCAGTAGAACATATATACAGACAATTACGTAATGCAGAACCGCCAGATTATGAAACAGCAAAAGGAGTAATAAATAAATTATTTTTCTCAGAGCAACGTTATAATCTAGGAGAAGTTGGTCGTTATAGAATGAACAAACGTTTAAAATTAGACGAACCAATTGATCAAAAAGTATTGACGAAAAATGATATTATCACAATAATCAAGAATTTGATTCAGTTAGTAAATGCAAAAGCAGAAGTAGATGATATTGACCACTTATCTAATCGTCGAGTAAGAACAGTAGGAGAACAATTAGCATCTCAATTTGGTGTTGGTCTTTCCAGAATGGCTCGTACTATTCGTGAAAGAATGAATGTTCGTGATAACGAAGTATTTACACCAATTGATTTGATTAATGCAAAGACATTATCGTCTGTAATTAATTCCTTTTTTGGAACAAATCAATTATCTCAATTTATGGATCAAACCAATCCATTAGCAGAGATAACACATAAACGTAGATTATCCGCATTAGGACCAGGAGGTTTATCTAGAGAAAGAGCAGGGTTTGAGGTGCGTGATGTACACTACACACATTATGGAAGACTTTGTCCGATAGAAACACCAGAGGGACCAAATATTGGATTGATATCCTCCTTATCTGTTTATGCAAAAGTAAATTACTTGGGATTTTTAGAAACACCATATAGAGAAGTTGATAATGGAAAAGTTAATTTAAAAGATGCACCAGTTTATTTATCGGCAGAAGAAGAAGAAGGTAAAAAAATAGCACAATCTAACTTAGAATTAACAAAAGATGGACATATTGCTTTAGAAAAAGTAGTAGCAAGAGCAGAAGGCGATTTTCCAGTAGTAGAAAATAAAGAAGTACACTACATGGATGTATCACCAAATCAAATATCATCTATATCAGCATCGCTAATTCCATTCTTAGAACACGATGATGCGAATAGAGCGTTGATGGGATCGAACATGATGCGTCAAGCAGTACCATTAATGCGACCACAAGCACCAATTGTAGGAACAGGATTAGAACGTAGAGTTGCAAAAGATTCACGTATCTTAATAAATGCAGAAGGAGATGGTGTAGTAACTTATGTGGATTCTAATAAAATTACGATAGAATATAAACGTAGTGAAGATGAAAAAATAGTAAGTTTTGAAGAAGATACAAAAACATATCCACTAATAAAATTTAGAAAAACAAATCAAGGAACTTGTATTAATCTACATCCAATTGTACAAAAAGGAGATAAAGTAGTTAGAGGACAAGTTTTATGTGAAGGATATGCGACAGAAAAAGGAGAATTAGCACTTGGTAGAAATATGAAAGTTGCATTTATGCCTTGGAAAGGATATAATTTTGAGGATGCGATTGTAATTTCCGAAAAAGTGGTAAGAGAAGATATCTTTACTTCCATTCATATCGATGAATACTCTTTAGATGTAAGAGATACACGTTTAGGAGCAGAAGAACTAACAGCAGATATACCAAATGTTAGTGAAGAAGCAACAAAAGATCTAGACGAAAACGGAATGATTCGTATTGGAGCAGAAGTAAAACCAGGAGATATTTTAATTGGAAAAATTACGCCAAAAGGAGAGTCCGATCCAACACCAGAGGAAAAATTATTAAGAGCTATATTTGGAGATAATGCAGGAGATGTAAAAGATGCATCCTTAAAAGCATCACCATCCTTAAAAGGAGTAGTAATCAATAAAAAATTATTCCAAAGAGTTGTAAAAGACAAAGCAAAAAGAGTTCAAGATAAAACAGATATTTCAAATTTAGAAGTTAAGTTTGGTGTTAAGTTTGAAGAATTAAGAGCTGTATTAGTAGAAAAATTATTCTCATTAATTAATGGGAAAACTTCCCAAGGAGTAGCCAATGATTTAGGAGAAGATATTTTGCCAAAAGGGAAGAAATTTACTTTGAAAATGTTAAATTCAATAAATGATTTTGAACATTTAACTAAAGGACAATGGACAACCGATAAAGAATTAAATAACTTGGTAAACCGATTAATTCACAACTATAAAATTAAAGTTAGTGACTTACAAGGATCTCTTAGAAGAGCGAAATTTACCATAACAGTAGGAGACGAATTACCAGCAGGAATTGTAAAATTAGCAAAAATATATATCGCCAAAAAACGTAAATTGAAAGTTGGAGATAAGATGGCAGGACGTCATGGAAATAAAGGTATTGTAGCTAGAATTGTACGAGCAGAAGACATGCCATTCCTAGAAGATGGAACACCAGTTGATATCGTGTTAAATCCGTTAGGAGTACCATCGCGTATGAATATAGGACAGATATACGAAACAGTACTTGGTTGGGCAGGACAAAATTTAGGTTCTAAATATGCAACACCAATATTTGATGGAGCATCTTTAGATGAAATAACGGCAATAACCAACAAAGCAGGAGTTCCAGAATTTGGACATACTTACTTATATGATGGAGGAACAGGAGAGCGTTTCGATCAACCAGCAACTGTTGGAGTTATTTATATGATAAAATTAGGTCATATGATTGAAGATAAAATGCATGCAAGATCTATAGGACCATATTCTTTAATTACACAACAACCACTTGGAGGTAAGGCGCAATTTGGAGGGCAACGTTTTGGAGAGATGGAGGTTTGGGCTTTAGAAGCGTATGGAGCATCTGCAACATTAAGAGAAATCTTAACTGTAAAATCAGATGACGTATTAGGTAGAGCAAAAACTTACGAATCTATCGTAAAAGGAGAGCCAATGCCAGAACCAGGATTGCCAGAATCATTCAATGTATTGATGCACGAACTTAAAGGACTTGCATTAGACGTACGATTAGAAGATGAAAATGGTTTAGATATTAACGCAAATAAAAACTAAATTCAGTACGCAATTTTCAAACTTTAGGTAATATACTAGAGATTGAAAACTGAAAACTGACCACTGAAAACTAAAGTAAATGGCAAAAAGAAATAATACATATTCGGTAAAAAAATTCAGTAGAATTTCAATAGGATTAGCTTCACCAGAAACAATACTAAAAGATTCTAGAGGAGAAGTTTTAAAACCAGAAACAATTAATTATCGTACACACAAGCCAGAAAGAGATGGTTTGTTTTGTGAACGAATATTTGGACCTATAAAAGATTATGAATGTGCTTGTGGAAAATACAAACGTATTCGTTATAAAGGAATTATATGCGACCGTTGTGGAGTTGAAGTAACAGAAAAAAAAGTAAGAAGAAATAGAATTGGTCATATCGATTTAGTAGTGCCAGTAGCACATATTTGGTATTTTAGATCCTTACCAAATAAAATGGGATACCTATTAGGCTTACCTTCTAAAAAATTAGATATGATTATTTACTATGAGAGATACGTAGTAATACAGGCAGGTATTGCACAAAATGCAGAAGGAGAAGCCTTACAAAAAATGGATTTCTTAACGGAAGAAGAATATTTAGATATACTAGATACCTTACCACAAGAAAATTTATATTTAGAAGATTCAGATCCAGATAAATTCATCGCTAAGATGGGAGCAGCATGTTTGCGAGACCTATTAACTAGAATTGATTTAGATTCTCTATCTTACGAATTAAGACATAAAGCGAATACAGAAACCTCCAAACAACGTAAAACAGAAGCATTAAAACGTTTAAATGTAGTAGAGGCTTTTAGAGATTCTGCAAAAAATAGAGAGAACAAACCAGAATGGATGATTATTAACGCAGTACCAGTAATTCCACCAGAATTGCGACCGTTAGTACCATTAGATGGAGGGCGTTTTGCAACATCCGACTTGAATGATTTATACAGACGAGTAATAATACGTAATAATCGTTTAAAAAGATTAGTTGAAATTAAAGCACCAGAGGTTATTTTACGTAATGAAAAACGGATGTTACAAGAATCCGTAGATTCCTTATTTGATAACACACGTAAATCATCTGCTGTAAAAACAGAATCAAATAGACCATTAAAATCATTATCCGATTCTTTAAAAGGAAAACAAGGACGTTTCCGTCAAAACCTTTTAGGAAAACGTGTGGATTATTCAGCTCGTTCGGTAATTGTTGTAGGACCATCATTAAAATTATATGAATGTGGTATTCCTAAAGATATGGCAGCAGAACTGTACAAGCCTTTTATTATTAGAAAATTAATAGAGAGAGGAATTGTAAAAACAGTTAAATCAGCTAAAAAAATAATCGATAGAAGAGAACCAGTAGTTTGGGATATTTTAGAGAATATATTAAAAGGACATCCAGTACTATTAAATCGAGCACCTACACTTCACCGTTTAGGAATACAAGCATTTCAGCCAACTTTGATTGAAGGAAAAGCAATTCGATTACATCCATTAGTATGTACAGCATTTAATGCGGATTTTGATGGAGATCAAATGGCAGTACATTTACCACTTGGGCCAGAAGCAATTTTAGAATCGCAACTGTTAATGTTAGCATCGCATAGTATATTAAATCCAGCAAATGGATCTCCAATTACCGTACCATCACAAGATATGGTATTAGGATTGTACTATATGACTAAAGAACGTAAATCTACTAAAAAAGTAAAAATTAAAGGAGAAGGATTAACATTTTATTCTCCAGAAGAAGTGACGATTGCTTTTAATGAAGGAGCAGTAGAATTAAATGCTTCAATTCGTGTACGAACAAAAGATTTAGAAAATGACGAAATTGTTACAAAACTAATCAACACCACAGTTGGTAGAGTATTGTTTAACGAAGTAGTACCAGAACAAGCAGGTTATATTAATGAAGTATTAACTAAAAAATCATTAAGAGATATTATTGGTAATGTATTACGAGTTACAGATGTACCTACAACAGGTGAATTCTTAGATAATATTAAAAATATGGGATTCCAATTCGCTTTTAAAGGAGGATTATCTTTCAGTTTGGGAGATATTATTATTCCTGAAGAAAAAGCAGGAATGGTTGCTGAAGCGAATAAAGAAGTGGATGAAATCATGGAAAATTATAACATGGGAATGCTTACAAATAAAGAGCGTTACAACCAAGTTATTGATATTTGGGGAGCAACAAATAATAGATTAACCGAATTATCTATGAAACGTTTACGTGAAGATAAAGACGGTTTTAATTCTGTATTTATGATGTTGGATTCTGGAGCGAGGGGTTCTAAAGAGCAAATTCGTCAGTTAACAGGTATGCGAGGATTGATGGCAAAACCTAAAAAATCGACTTCAGGAGGAGGACAAATTATTGAAAATCCAATTTTATCGAACTTTAAGGAAGGATTATCGATTTTAGAATACTTTATTTCTACACACGGAGCACGTAAAGGACTTGCAGATACAGCTTTAAAAACAGCAGATGCAGGATACTTAACACGTCGTTTGGTAGATGTATCACAAGATGTAATTATTAACGAAAACGATTGTGGTACTTTAAGAGGATTAGAAGTTACAGCGTTGAAGAAAAATGATGAAATCGTAGAATCTTTAGGCAGACGTATCTTAGGACGTGTAACATTACACGATGTATACAATCCGTTAACTAATGAAGTTGTAGTTGAAGCTAATACAGAGATTACAAAAGATATCGTTAAGATAATAGAAGCAAATCCAATTGAAAATGTAGAAGTACGTTCTGCTTTAACATGCGAAGCTAAAAAAGGTATTTGTGCAAGATGTTATGGCCATAGTTTATCGAATCTAAAAATGGTTCAAAGAGGAGAAGCAGTTGGAGTTATTGCAGCACAGTCTATTGGAGAGCCAGGAACACAGTTAACCTTACGTACATTCCACGTTGGAGGTATTGCAGGAAATATTTCAGAAGAAAATAAAATGATTAGTAAATTTGGAGGGAAAGTTCAAATTGAAGAATTAAAAACTGTAGAAGGTAAAGATAAAGATGGAAATAAAAAGGATATTATAATTTCTAGAACCGCAGAAATTAAGATTATTGATCCAAAAACAGGAAATGTTTTAAGTACAAACAATTTGCCTTATGGAGCTTTCTTATTTGTCAAAAACGGAAAAACAGTTAAAAAAGACGATGTAATCTGTCAATGGGATCCATTTAATGGAGTGATTGTTTCCGAATTTGGAGGTACTGTAGAATATGATGATATTGTACGAGGAGTTAACTTTATTGTTGAAGTAGATGAACAAACAGGAAATCAAGAAAAAATAATATCAGACTCTAAAAACAAGAAAATAATTCCAGCATTACTAATTAAAAATAGTAAAGGAGAAACGTTACGTTCGTATAGTTTGCCAGTAGGAGCACATTTATCCATTGAAGATGGAGATAAAATTGAACCAGGAAAAATACTAGTTAAAATTCCACGTAAAGCAGGAAAAGCAGGAGATATTACTGGAGGTTTACCACGAGTTACCGAATTATTTGAAGCTCGTAATCCTTCCAATCCAGCAGCAGTTTCTGAGATAGATGGTGTTGTTTCTTATGGTAAAATTAAAAGAGGTAATCGTGAGGTAATTGTCGAATCAAAAACAGGATTAATTAAAAAATATCTGGTAAAATTATCAAATCAAATCTTAGTTCAAGAAAACGATTTTGTAAAAGCAGGAATGCCAATTTCTGATGGAGCAATCACACCAAACGATATTCTTAAAATTCAAGGTCCAGGAAAAGTGCAAGAATATATTGTAAATGAAATACAAGAAGTATATCGTTTACAAGGAGTACTTATTAATGACAAACACTTTGAAGTTGTCGTACGTCAAATGATGCGTAAAGTTAGAATTATTGATTCAGGAGATACTATTTTCTTAGAAAATCAATTGATTCATAAAAATGACTTTATCGAAGAAAATGATAATATTTATGGAATGAAAATTATTGAAAATGCAGGAGATTCTACAAGTATTAAAGTTGGACAAGTAGTTTCTGCTAGACAGCTAAGAGATGAAAATTCTAAATTACGTAGAAATGATAAAGCTTTAATTGAAGCTAGAGATGCAATGCCAGCAACTGCAGATCCTGTATTACAAGGTATTACAAGAGCATCTTTACAGACAAAATCATTTATTTCTGCCGCATCTTTCCAAGAGACAACAAAAGTATTGAATGAAGCAGCAGTTAACGGTAAAATAGATTATCTAGAAGGATTGAAAGAAAATGTAATTGTTGGTAAGAGAATTCCAGCAGGTACAGGAATGCGTGAATACGATACGTTAATTGTAGGGTCTAATGCAGAGATAGAAGCAAACTAGAAAATAAAAACGAAAGTTTTGTATATATATAACCCTTTTAGAATTTTAAATTCTAGAAGGGTTATTATTTTTTTATTCTTTTTCAAAATTGTATATTTACTGTAGCAACGATTTAATACCAATTTGATTTTAAGATGAAACAAAAAAATCAACATATTTTTTGGCTTGTTTTGATGTCAACTAGGTATAAGGAGATGCAAATAAAAAATTCCCAAATTACAAATAATTAAGATTTAATTAATAAAAAACAATATGTCAGAAAATAATAAGCAAAAAAAGAACAATATAAACATTCAATTAGATGAGAATGTGGCAGAAGGAACCTATACCAATTTAGCAATTATCAATCATTCTGCTTCTGAGTTTATCGTAGATTTTGTAAATATAATGCCAGGAACACCAAAAGCAAAAGTAAAATCTAGAATAATACTAACACCACAACATGCCAAACGGTTTATGAAGGCATTAGCAGAAAATTTGAAACGTTTTGAAAGTGCTTACGGAGAAATAAAAGATTACGAACAACCACCAATTCCAATGAATTTTGGACCTACAGGACAGGCGTAAATAGGTAAGTTTAGGTCGAACTCAGGTTAATAATTACCGAAAAAGAAAGACCACTTTGGCAATTGGTAATTGCAGCATTATTATATGCGATAATTTATTATTATTATTATTATTATTATTATTTGAGATAACATAAATACTTAACAGTCATTTAATTATAAAAAAATAATACAAGTTCTATATTAATCTTTAAGATGAACCAGACACACAATAGTGAACACTGCCATTTTATTATTTATACCAACTCCACATCAAAATACGCTATAAATTATTTGTCATTTCACGTTTTACTGCACTTTAAATTTAAACCATAGCTATGTTATACTTGAAATTTCAAGATTGTAAAACATAAAAATAGTTCAAATCTCTTTAGCGCATTTTGAAATTGAATTGGTATTAGAGAAAATATGTCAAAAAAGAAAAGCGATAAAGAGAAAACTCCTTATCGCTAATCTAAAATATTGTGTGTTATTTTATACCAAATTTGGTATTATTTTTCTAAAATTAATTTTTTTGTTTCCGAAGAACCATCAGCAAAATCAATTCTTACAGTATAGATTCCTTTATCTAAACGCGATAAATCCATTGCCTCAGAAAAATTAGTTTTAACAGATTTCATTTTTAATCCATGCGAATTGCTTATTGTTATTTTAGAAATAGCAACCTCTTTTTCCGTTTTAACAAATAAACTACCTTTTGTCGGATTAGGATAAATACTAGTTCTATAATAATCAATAGGACCTCCAGGACCACTTCCACATCTTAATAAGAAACTTCTAGATACAAAATTACAAGTTTGTCCGTTATTAAAAACAACTTGAGCTCTTATCACGATATAATAGTTATTCCAATTTCCAGAAGGATAATAAATAGGAGTTGTGGTTCCAGTACTTGTAATAGAACCAGTATACCCACCAAGTGCCCAAGTCCAGTTAATATGATTAACATTAGAGACACCACTTAGAATAGCTAATCCAGTTGTACATAATCCACCACCACCTTCATTGAGATAATAAAGATTGTTAGATGTTGGACATGGTTGTGGAACCGTATCACAAACACTATATTCACAAGACTCAATACAATTACCATTAACAAAACGTGTTAATTTAACGGTATAGTTACTACTGCAATTAATCGAAACCGTTTGGTTGGTATTCGATCCAGAAATAGTTGCATTACCACTACAAACTTCCCAATAATATGCTTGTGCACTTGTCGCAGTAAATGAGTTAATTCCGTTAGGATTAATATTGTTTCCCACATCATTACAGCTTCCGCATTGTGCATAAATAAATGTACCAAATAGCAAACTTATTGCTAAAAATAAATGCTTAATTTTCATAATAATAAAATTTAAATGAATTGCAATTTTTTAAGACTATTGCAACGTAAGTCTTACTTATATTAATAAATGCTTACAAGGGGGAGATCACACAATATTTCAATAGTTGTAGTTTAAAAAACGACAACAATTATTTGAGTTGTAGTAAATATAATAAAAATATTTGATAATCAATTGATTATAATAAAAAATAATTCTAATTCAGCATACTATTCAACAAATTGATGATATTAGATTTATTATTCAATTTGTACTATTTTGTGGCGTATTGTTCGTTCTTGATACAAAACTTGTTCCTTAGGTCATAAATTTCACTCGAACTGACTGTGTTGAGGTTGTTATAAATTCTCTTTTAAAATTGCAATTTCATCACGTAGTTGCGCCGCAATGATAAAATCTAAAGCTTTGGCAGCTTGTTCCATTAATTTGCGTTTTTGACGGATGCGTTTTTCAATTTCAGGTTTCGGTAAATATTCCAAATCTTGTTCCGCTACTTTACTTAAAGCATTATCGTAATGATACGATGTAACTTGACTTTTGGTTAAATCACTTTCAATTGCTTTTTTTATTTGTGTAGGAGTAATGTTGTTTTCGGTATTGTATCGTATTTGTTTTTCACGTCTGTAATTCGTTTCATCGATGGTTTTTTGCATGCTTTTGGTAACTTTATCAGCATACATAATTGCTTTACCGTTAATATTTCTAGCAGCTCTACCAATGGTTTGAGTAAGCGAACGATGGCTACGTAGAAAACCTTCTTTGTCTGCATCTAAAATAGCAACTAAAGAGACTTCAGGTAAATCCAAACCTTCACGAAGTAAATTAACACCAATCAAAACGTCGAATAAACCTTTACGTAAATCTCGCATAATTTCAACACGTTCTAAGGTGTCAACATCACTGTGAATATAGCGGCAACGGACTTGAATTCGTGTTAAATATTTTGCCAATTCTTCTGCCATACGTTTGGTTAGTGTCGTAACTAAAGTACGTTCGTCTTTTTCTACACGAATTTGAATTTCTTCAATCAAATCATCAATCTGATTTAAACTAGGTCTAACTTCAATAATAGGATCTAATAAACCAGTTGGTCTAATTAATTGTTCAACAAACACACCTTCGGTTTTTTGTAGTTCGTAATCGGCAGGAGTAGCACTAACATAAATTACTTGATTCTGAATGACTTCAAATTCCTCAAATTTTAAAGGTCTATTATCCATAGCAGCAGGTAAACGGAACCCATATTCTACCAAATTTTCTTTACGAGAACGGTCACCACCATACATAGCATGTACTTGCGGAATTGTAACATGACTTTCATCGACGACCATTAAATAATCATCAGGAAAATAGTCTAATAAACAGAAAGGACGAGTTCCAGGAGCTCTACCATCTAAGTAACGAGAATAATTTTCAATACCACTACAATAACCGAGTTCGCGAATCATTTCTAAATCAAATTCCGTACGTTCTTTTAAACGTTTTGCTTCTAGATGTTTTCCAATTTCTTTGTAATACGCAACCTGTTTTACCATATCATTTTGAATTTCGTGGATGGCATTTTGCAATACTTCTGGAGAAGTTACAAATAAGTTTGCAGGATATATAGTGAGTTTGTCGTAATTTTCGATAACGGAATTGGATGCGATATCAAAACTTTCC
This sequence comes from Flavobacteriaceae bacterium, assembly GCA_026988355.1. Classification (GTDB taxonomy): domain Bacteria; phylum Bacteroidota; class Bacteroidia; order Flavobacteriales; family Flavobacteriaceae; genus S010-17. The sequence continues at coordinate 25,793 of JALSLK010000091.1, read as the reverse complement.
ATTTCTTCAATTTCGTCGCCAAAAAAGTGAATGCGATAGCCTTGATCTCCATACGATGGATAAATAGTAATCGTATCTCCTTTTACTTTAAAAGTACCAGATTTGAGCTCCATTTCCGTACGAGAATATAAGCTAGTTACCAAACGATGCAAAAGTTTAGTTCTAGATATTATTTGATTTACTTCAATTTTAATGACATTTTTCTTGAATTCTATCGGATTTCCAATTCCGTATAAACAAGACACCGAAGCGATTACAATAACATCTCTACGTCCAGATAGTAAGGACGATGTTGTACTCAAACGCAAACGTTCAATATCTTCATTTATAGATAAATCTTTTTCGATATACACACCACTAGTTGGCAAATAGGCTTCTGGTTGATAATAATCGTAGTAGGAAACAAAATATTCCACAGCATTTTCAGGAAAAAAATGTTTAAACTCTTGGTATAATTGAGCAGCAAGTGTTTTATTATGCGCAAGAATTAATGTTGGTCTTTTGGTACGTTCAATAACATTTGCAATGGTAAACGTTTTACCAGAACCAGTTACACCAAGTAAAACTTGCGATTTCTCATTAGTACCAATACCAGAAGTTAATTGAGCAATAGCTTGTGGTTGATCTCCAGTTGGCTTAAAGTCACTGTGAATTTTGAATTGCATTTTTATTATAAATTAGTAAACGAAAATAGAGAATATTTATGAATTGGAAGTAGTAATACCAACTCAACATCAAAATACGCTATAAATTATTTATCATTTCACGTTTTACAGCACTTTAAATTTCAACCATAGCTATGTTATGCTTGAAATTTCAAGATTGTAAAACATAAAAATAGTTCAAATCTATTTAGCGCATTTTGAAATTGAATTGGTATATATATATAATAAAACGTATAAAAATTCGTTGTAACTCTTGTATTGTAAAAAAATACATATATTTGACATCTTAAAACAATATAAAAATGAAAAAAATAATCGTATTCGTTGTGTTTGTATTTGCAGTAGCAAGTTTAACTTCTTGTCGTTCAAAAAAGAGCAGTTGTACAAAAGTAAACACACAAGAAATTTTACAAAATACGCCACAAGATGTGGATGTTGCTTGTATTGAAAATGAATAGTATACTTAGAATGCTGTTTTAAATAGAATTGAAGCTTTAAATAACATGGTTATTTAGAGCTTTATTTTGGATTTTAGTTTATTTTTTTATGTGATTTTCGATTCATAAAAAACCAACCTAAAGGAATTAACAACATTAAAATATAAGAAGCAATGGTAAAATTAGTTCCTTTTTTAATGATAGTTGGCTGAAAATCAAATATAATTTCATGTTTCCCTTTTGGGATTTCCAAACCACGTAAAACATAATTTACTCGTTTAATAGGAGTTTTGATTCCATCAATATAAGCAACCCAATCTTTAAAATACATTTCAGAAAAAACAGCAAACTGCGTAATATTACTAAAACTGGTATAGGTAAATTTTGTCATTTTCATTTTAGTTAGCTTTATGATTGCCGTACTGTCTTTAGGATAATGAGTTTGAATGTTTTTGCTAAACTGTTTATCCATAACCGCTTCCGTTTTGGTTTTTAAGTTATCTAAAGCTTTAATTTCTTCGTTTGCAGAATCTACAAACTTAATTTTATTTACAAACCAAACATTACCATTGGCATCTGTATTTTTTTGAAAAGTTTCATTGCCTTTTTGATCTGGAAAAATGATGTATTTTGTATTGAGCATATTTAAAATCTCATCATTCATTTTTGAAGCAATTTGAAAATCAAATAATTCTTGATATCTTCTAGGCTTTGCTGCATGATAACCACCAATGGAATTATGAAAATAAGAAGTTCTACCTTCATTCATCGGATTGCCAGCAAAATTAATTACTCTATAATGGCTTTTGTCTTTTAAAATTTCAGTATCAATTTTTGAAGCACGAAATGGTTTTTCAACTTTTATAGCATCAACAAAATTGTCATTGTTCACATAGCGTTTTGCAACACCAACCAAATCAAATAAAAGAAGAATGCCCAACGCAATTATTATTTTTGTGGAATGGAGTTTCTTTTTTAAAAAAGCCCAAAGTAATCCAGCAGAAGCCAGTATTAAAAGTAAAGTACGTAAACTATCTAGAAATAAAAGTGATTTTCTATCTGCTATAATTGCGTCCGATAAACCAACAATCATTTTATCAAGTTGTCTGTCGTTTTGTCCATCAAAATCAAAAATAAATTGTCCAAAAATTGTAAAAAACAAAGCAATTCCGCCAACAATATACGTTGCTAATTTTAACGCACTAAGTTTCTTATCGGAAGAAATATTGGTATCAAAAAAGTGTTTTAAACCTAAAACTCCAAGTAAAGGAATTGCCAATTCAGCAATTACTTGTATGGATGTAATGGCTCTAAATTTATTGTACATTGGTACATAATCGATAAAAAAGTTGGTTAAGAATGCTAGATTTTTTCCATAACTCATTAAAATAGAAAAGATGGTAGCAGCAATCAACCATTTTTTATAGACATTATCCACCAAAAAGATACCGAGAAAAAATAAGAAAATAGAAATAGCTCCAATATAAGCAGGAGCACCAACAAAAGGTTGTTTTCCCCAATAAGTAGGTACATTTTTAACAAAGCCTTTGGCTTGTTGTTGCCCAGCAGTTTTGTTTAAAAAATCGTAAGTATGAGAATTTTCACCAATATTTTCACTACTTCCACCACCCATAAATCGAGGAATAAACAAATTAAAAGTTTCTAAAATCCCATAGCTATAACTCGTAATATACGCTTTGTCTAAACCAGTAGTAGCTTCTTTTTTAGAGCCATCGGCATTTATGGTTAGTTCACTTTTACTTCGAGTACTATCTTTTGCATAATGTTTTGTCGCTAATAAACTGGTTGTATTCATACCAACTCCTAAAATAACAGCAACAACCAAAATAGCAATACTCTTCATAAAATGCATTGTGGTTTTTTGCTTTATAGCAGTAATTAAAAATAGAATACCAAGTAGCATGACCATAAAAAGTAAATAATAGGTCATTTGTGGATGACCAGCACTTATTTCTAAAGCCATGGCTAAAGCGGTTAATGTAAAACCAAAAAGGTATTTATGTTTAAAAACAGAAATAATTCCTGCTAAAACTATAGGAAAATAAGCAATTGCATGTGCTTTTGCATTGTGACCAACACCTAAAATAATAATAAAATAGGTAGAAAAACCGAAAGCAAGCGCACCAAAAATGGCAAGTTTCCAATCCACTTTAAAAACAGAAAGAAGAATAAAAAAGCCAAAAAAGTATAAAAATAGATAATCCGCAGGTCTAGGTAAAAACCGCAATACACTATCAAGTTTACCAATATAGTTATTCGGATAAAGGGCACTTACATTATATGCAGGCATTCCGCTAAAAGAAGTATTTGTCCAGTAAGGTTCTTTGTTATTTTTAGTTCTAAAATCTGCAATTTCTTTTGCAGAACCTTTAAATTGAACAATATCACTTTGTAGTATTTGTTGTCCTTCTAGTATTGGACTAAAATATGTTACGGAAACAACTGCAAAAATAATTATTGCGATAAGATAAGGTATGTATTTTTTCATTTTTTGTTGAATCGTAATTAATTTAATTGTCACCAGAGGTATTAGAATATTATTTCCTTAATTCATTTATAGTATTATTTTTTCTTAAAAATTAAATCAATCTACTTCTTCAAAATCAACATATTCGCCAACATTTTTATTACTCGTTTTATTGTTTGGCTTTTTATCAATTATAGTTTCTCCAATATTTAGATCCTCTTTTTTATTAAATTCTTGTTGTTGTTTAAATTTATCTTCCATCTTTCCCATAAAACGTTTTATAAAAAAAGGAAATGCATAACGTGCTACAATTTTAAATCCGTAGTATACAAGCATTATAATTACTATTGTTCTAATAAATCCCATTCGTATTTCAAATTTAATTCAAAAATAACAATTTGACTTTAAATTGAACGTTATAAAAACTATAAAATATTATATTTACCAAATATTTATAGCAGAGATGAAAAAAATAATTATTATAGTCTTATTTTTCGGTGGGTTTTTAAGTTTAAATGCACAATATACAGAGATAATTAATTCTAAAAGACCAGGTTTTTCCGAAAGTCCGTATGGAGTTGGTACAAATGTATTTCAAGTAGAAGCAGGAACTTTTTTTAAAAAGAGTGATTTAAAGTCCACTTTTTATACAGATAATGCCTTTGGAGGAAATTTATTTTTAAGATATGGTAAATTTTTAGAAAAATTAGAAATTAATTTAGATTTTGCATATCAGAGAGATAAGCGAATTTTCCATAATGTGTTCGATTCGAATACGTATTCGGTAAACGGAATAAGTAAATTAACACTTGGAGCTAAATATTTGATTTACAATCAAAAATATGCAGATAGATCTAAAGAAATAAGAAGTTGGAAAAAAAGACACGCTTTTGATTTTAAGCGTTTAATTCCATCGGTTGGAGCTTATATTGGTTGGAATTCAAACTTTTTAGGAAAAGGGTTTAAAGCAAACGGAATGAGTTTTAAAGGAGCAGTATTATTGCAAAATGATATAAGTAGCCGTTTTGTTATCTTAACCAATTTGGTTGTAGATAATATCCTTCAAAAAGATTTAGAATATGGTTATATTTTAACGGCAACGTATGCATTAAATGAGAAATGGTCAATCTTTGGAGAGCATCAAGGTGTTTTTAAAAAATTAGCTTCAAACGAATTTCAATATGGATTAGGAGCAGCTTATTTGGTAAATAATAATTTGCAAGTAGATATTTCTGGTAGAACTAGTTTAATTGGAGGAGGCTATACAAATTATATAAGTTTAGGAGGTTCTTGGCGATTAGATAAACATGGAAAAAAGAAAAAGAGTACCGCATTAAAAGGCACTAAAGAGCCATTCTTTAAAAGAATATTTAAAAAGAAAAAAAGAAAACCGAAAGTTAGAAAAGTTAAAACGAAGAAACGTAGAAAAAGTAGAAGAGCCAAAAGAGGCACACCATCTTTTCACAAAAAAAAGAAAAAGAAAAGAAGAAAAAAACGCAGAAGAAGTAAACGTAGAAAAAACAAAGATAAGGATTAAATAAAATGCAACTTTTTTACGATAAAAAAATAACAGAAAACGATACACAATTTATTTTCGATAAAATTGAAAGTAAACATATTGTAAAAGTACTTCGAAAAAAAGAAGGAGATATTTTATATATTACTAATGGAATAGGAAATATATTTACTTCAAAAATTAGTATCGCAAATGATAAACGCTGTTTGGTAGATATTGTTAAAAAAGAATTTGTAAAAAATCCACTAGAATATAAATTGCATATTGCAATTGCACCAACAAAAAATAATCAGCGATTAGAATGGTTTTTAGAAAAGGCCACGGAAATAGGAGTAACCGAAATTACACCGATAATTTGTACACATTCCGAGCGAAAAGTAATTAAAAAAGAACGATTAGAAAAAGTACTTATTGCAGCCATGAAACAATCAAAGCGTTTTTATCTGCCAAAACTAAACGAGGCAATTACATTTAAAAAATTTATTAATGTAAAGCAAAGCGGAAGTCTATTTATAGCACATTGTGAAGAAACAGATAAAAAAACTTTAAAAAGTCAATTAATAAAAGAAAAAGATGTTATGGTACTAATAGGGCCAGAAGGCGATTTTTCTACAAATGAAATAGCACTTTCATTGCACAATAATTTTATTGCGGTATCTTTGGGTAACAGTCGTTTGCGAACCGAAACTGCTGGAATTGTAGCTGCACATAGTGTCGCTTTTGTAAATGAATGAATATTGTCCCAAATTGTAGGGAGAAGGATGTTGCATGTTGAAAAGTAATTTTTAGAAAACATTTCATTAAGTGATTTTTCGTAGTGATAACGAAAAAAATTGGTATCGAGATGAATTAAAAAATAATAAAACAAATAATGAAGTACATAATTAGTCTATTGATAGTAATAAATTTTCAAATATTACAAGCACAAGAATTGGCAGTATTAAAATACGATGGCGGAGGAGATTGGTATGCAAATCCAACAGCATTGCCAAATTTAATTGCTTTTTGTAATCAAAATATTAATACTAAAATAAAAGGAAAACCTAAAGTTGTAGCACCAAATAGTGTAGAATTATTTAATTATCCAATAGTCTTTATGACAGGTCATGGAAATATCTTTTTCGATGAAAATGCTGTAGATAATTTAAAAAATTATTTAACATCTGGAGGCTTTTTACATGTATCCGATAATTACGGTATGGATAAATTTTTACGTCGAGAAATGAAAAAAATATTTCCGAAATTGGAATTTCAAGAAATACCATATAACCATCCCATATACCACCAAACCTATAATTTTGAGAGTTTACCAAAAATTCACGAACACGATAATAAACCAGCACAAGGTTTTGGAATTTTTTATGAAGGACGTCTGGTTTGTTTTTACGACTACCAATGTGATTTAAGCGATGGATGGGAAGATCGAGAAGTACATCATGATCCACAAGAATTAAGAATGAAGGCTTTAAAAATGGGAGCAAACTTAGTGCAATATGCTTTCATGAATTAATTTAACGAGCTAAAACAAATTTAGGATGAAAAATATTTTTAAAAAAGAAGTAGCACAAGAAGTTATCGACAGAATTAATAATTTAACGCCTAAAACCGAACGACTTTGGGGAAAAATGGATGTGGCGCAGATGTTAGCACATTTAAACATACAATACGAAGTAGTTTATGAAAATGGAAAATTCCCGAAGCCAAATGCATTTGTACGCTTTATGTTAAAGACTTTTGTAAAGAATAAAGTAGTTGGTTCAAAGCCTTTTCCTAGAAATGGACGAACAGCACCGTATTTTGTGATTGCTGATACTAGAGATTTTGAAAAAGAAAAAACGCGTTTAATTGCCTACATTCTAAAGACACAAAAAAATGGTGTAGAAGTACTTTTGCCAAGAGATACAAAATCTTTTGGAAAATTAACCGAAGACGAATGGAATAATTTATTCCATAAACATATAGACCATCATTTAGCGCAATTTGGTGTTTAATTTGGAAATTATAAATTATAAACGAATACTAAAACTCGTAGTATGTTAGAAATTAGACCAACTTGTGAGCAGTGTAATAAAAAATTGCCATTCGACTCCGAAGAAGCAATGATTTGTACTTTTGAATGTACATTTTGTATAAACTGTGTTACGGATAAGTTTGGAGAAGTATGCCCAAATTGTGGAGGTAATTTTACAAAAAGACCAATTAGACCAAAAGTATTATTAGAGAAATATCCAGTTTCAACAATAGTAATTTATAAACCAAAATAATAGCGTATATTACCATGTAATAATTCCCAAATTCGTATCACTTAAAAAAGAATTTGTTTTAGAAAAGTGTTTGTTTCCAAACCAATAACCTCTATTGGCACTTAAAGGAGATGGATGACCAGAAATTAATATATGATGTTTTGTTGTATCAATTTTAGCGCCTTTTTTCTTTGCAAAACCTCCCCAAAGTAAGAATACTATATTTTCTTTTTTTTTCGAAATTTGTTGTATTATAGCATCTGTAAATTGTTCCCAGCCTTGTTTTTGATGCGAACCTGCCTGATGTGCTCTAACGGTTAAAGTAGCATTAAGTAGTAAAACACCTTGATTTGCCCACGAAATTAAATTCCCACTTTTAGGAATGGATTTGTTAATATCCGTTTGTAATTCTTTAAAGATATTTATTAACGACGGTGGTTGTGTAATGCCATCATTAACCGAAAAACATAAACCATTCGCCTGTCCAATACCATGATACGGATCTTGTCCTATAATAACTACTTTTAAAGCATCAAAAGTACAAGCGTTAAAAGCATTAAAAATTTCATCCTCTTTAGGAAAGCAAGTATGATTTTTATATTCGGACTTTACAAAAGAAATTAAATTTTTAAAATAGGCTTTATTAAATTCCTCTTGTAGAATAGGTAGCCAAGTTTTGTTTATGTTTACATTCATAATTAAAAAATTAAAATGGAACTACATTACCTTTATCTATTGAATTGTCACTGCCAATATAAAAATTACATCCTTTAGGTATGCATCTAAAATGAATATTTTTAGTGTTTAGTTTTTGTAAAGCATCGATAATTTTTTTGTTAGAAATAAAATTATTATCAAAAATAATAGTATCCACTTTGTTAGCTAAAATATCTACGATGCTAATTGCCGTATGATTTATAGCCACAATAGGATTTATCTTTCCTTTAAGTTTTGCAAAAGTGGTAGTATTGCTACCAATATAAATAAATTTTTTTATTTGTTTTTGTTGTGTTTCTACTGTTTTTAATTTTAAGTATTTCATACTATACCAAAATCGAATTCCAAAACTCATCATAAAATCGTAAATACGATTTAGTTTAAAGTGTTTTTGGTAAAATATTTTCATTGCACCGTAAAAATGTTTTAGGTATTTAATATCTTTTTTGGTGCTTTCTCCTTTGTAATGTATAATTTGAGTATCCGAAAAATAATAGTTTTGATATCCTTTTTTGTGAATTTTATAACTTAAATCAATATCTTCTCCATACATAAAATAATCCTCATCAAAACCTTTAACTTCATTATAAATGTTCTTCTTCATAAACATAAAAGCGCCAACTAAAATTTCGACAACACCAGATTCATTATGTTGTAAGTGTGTGGCGTAATATTTACCAGTTTGTTTGCTAGAAATTCCTGTTAATTTGTTAAAAGATACTTTAGGAGTTGGAATACCTCGTTTACTTTCTGGTAAAAAAGTACCAGTTCCATCAATTAGTTTTATACCAATAGCACCTAAATTGGTTTTAGATTTTGCAAAATTCAACAATTGCTCAAAAGTATCTTCGGCAACTACAGTATCTGGATTTAGAATTAAAACGTATGCTCCATTTGCAATTGCAACGCCTTGATTATTTGCTTTAGAAAAACCAGTATTTTTTTTATTTGCAATCAGTTTTACACGAGAAAATTTATTGAGAATCATTTCACAACTCGTATCGTGAGAGTTGTTATCTACAACAATTACTTCCGCATTAATATTATTAATAGCGTCAAAAACACTTTGTAAACATTGTTCTAAAAAATAGCGCACATTGTAATTAACAATGACGATGGATAAATCGATATGACTTTGTTTATCACTCAAAAATTAACTGTTTTTTAAAGAATTTTCAAAAGGAATTCGATTTAAAATACTCCTTCCAAGTGTTATTTCATCTGCATATTCAATTTCATCGCCAACCGATATTCCTCTTGCAATAGTTGAAATTTTAACAACACAATCTTCAATCTGTTTATAGATGTAAAAATTGGTAGTATCTCCTTCCATTGTAGAGCTTAAAGCAAAGATAATTTCTGTGACGTTACCAGATTTTACTTTGTTTACCAAACTATCAATAGTTAAATTATGAGGACCAATACCATCCATTGGCGATATTTTACCACCGAGAACATGATATAAACCTTTAAACTGTGCTGTATTTTCGATAGCCATAACATCTCTAATATCTTCTACCACACATATAACTTGATTATTGCGATTAGATTTAGAACAAATTTCGCAAATTTCTACGTCCGAAATATTATGACAACTAGAGCAATGTTTAATTTCGTTTCGTAAATTTTGTAATGCATTTGTCAAATACGTAGTTTGTTCTTTAGGTTGTTTAAGTAAATGTAAAGCCAATCGAAGAGCAGAACGTTTGCCAATTCCTGGTAATTGCGAAATCTCATTAACCGCATTTTCTAAAAGTTTGGAAGAAAAATTCATTGTGCAAATTTACTTTAAATATACATATCAAACGAATATCAATTTAAATTTTGTTTCTTTGTGTGTGAAATTTTATACTATATTGTATATTAAATCATTTAATAAACGACTAACTTTAAATAAAAAAATGAATCCATTACATATACTTTTATTAATTGTAGCTTATTTTGCGGTATTATTTTTAATATCTTATTTAACAGGTAAAGATGATAGCAATAATGCATTCTTTAAAGCAAATAAAAAATCGCCATGGTATATTGTTGCATTTGGTATGATAGGAGCTACTTTATCTGGAGTTACTTTTATTTCGGTACCAGGAACTGTAGCAGCACAAAAATTTAGTTATATGCAGATGGTTTTTGGCTATGTTGTAGGAGCTGCAATAATTGCATTTGTTTTATTGCCAATTTATTATAAGCATAATGTAACTTCTATTTATGAGTATTTGAATCAGCGTTTAGGTTCTAAATCGCATAAAATTGGCGCATTCTTCTTTTTATTATCAAGAACTATTGGCGCAGCATTTCGTATTTTTTTAGTAGCATTGGCAATGCAATATTTAATTTTTGATGAGTGGAATGTACCATTTATCCTAACCGTTATTTTTTCCATTTTATTAATTTGGATTTATACGCATAGAGGAGGTATTAAAACTATTGTTTGGACAGATACTTTACAAACATTTTTTATGCTTTCGGCTGTATTACTAGCAATTTATTTTATCAACCAGAAAATTGGTTGGAGTTTTTCTGAATTTTATGCATCTGACGAGTTGAAAAAATTTAATCGGATACTATTTTTTGATAATTTTAAAGAAAAAAGCTACTTTTTTAAATCTTTCTTTGGCGGAATATTCATTACAATAGCAATGACAGGAGTAGATCAGGACATGATGCAAAAAAACTTGACATGTAAAAATTTAAAAGAAGCACAAAAAAATATGCTATCTATGATTAGTTTATTAGTGGTAGTAAACTTTGTTTTTTTACTACTTGGAGCACTACTTTATATTTATGCAGAAAAATTTGGATTGGATGTGCCTGTTGTCGATGGTTTAAAAAGAACAGATTTATTATTTCCAATGATTGCTGTAAAAAGTGGTTTAGGTGTACCACTCGCAATGGTTTTTATTTTAGGAATAATTGCAGCTGCATATTCTAGTGCGGATTCTGCATTAACATCCTTAACAACTTCATATTGTATCGATTTTTTAGATATAAAAAACAAAGAAAAGTCCATACAAAAATCCTTACGTAAAAAGGTACATATTGTGGTTTCTGCAATTTTAGTTATTGTTGTAGTACTTTTTAATGAAGTACTAGAAATGAACGTAATCACTGGACTATTTACGATTGCTTCATACACTTATGGTCCTTTATTAGGATTGTTCTTTTTTGGAATTTATACCAAGCATAAAATAAAGGAACAATATGTATTATTAGTTTGTATTATTTCTGTTGTGATGAGTTATTTTTTAAATGCGTATTCGGTAGATTGGTTTAATGGTTATAAATTTAGTTTTGAATTACTTGGCTTAAATGGATTATTTACTTTTATTGGTTTGTGGTTAATTCGTAAAGAATAATAAATATCTATATTTGCTAAGTATAGGCATAATTTGCATTTTTGTTTGAAATTTTATTAGTGTGAATATTAGTTTTACAGAGAAACAACAGAATTATATTTCAAATCAAGTAAAAACTAGAGACTTTTAAAAGGGGAAAATGGGTAAAATTTTTAAAATATTTAATGTAGGTCTATTTATATGGCAACTCATTGTTTTTATTTTTATAATAAGCATTGTTGTTTTTTTATTTAAAATATATAGAAATTTTAAAAAGAGTAATAACGTGAATGATCTAAGTAATTATAGAAAAACATATCAAAAAGATAAATTAGAAGAAACAAATCTTTCCGATAATCCAATGGAATTATTCCAGAAATGGTTTTTAGAAGCTAAAGAAAGAGAGTTGGGCGAAGCAAATGCAATGAATCTTGCAACAATTGGTTTGGATGGTTTTCCTAAAAGTAGAATTGTTTTATTAAAACGTTTTACTTGGGAAGGTTTTATTTTTTATACCAATTATAATTCCGAAAAAGGTAAAGCCATTGCAATAAATGCGAACGTAAGTTTGTCTTTTTTTTGGCAGACTCAGGAGCAACAAGTAATCGTAAAAGGAGTAGCTGAAAAACTAGCTAAAAATTTATCTGATGGTTATTTTGAATCTAGACCAATAGGTAGTAGAGTAGGAGCTTGGGCATCTAATCAAAGCGAAATAATAGACTCTAGAGAAACATTAGATGCTAAATTAAAAGACTACGAACAACAATTTGAGAATAAAGAAATACCAAGACCAGAACATTGGGGAGGATATTTAATAAAGCCACAAGTAATTGAATTTTGGCAAGGAAGACCAAATCGTATGCACGATAGAATTCGATTTACATTGCAAAAAGATTACCATTGGAAAATGGAACGATTACAACCATAAACATTTTTTATGAATCGGTTTAAAATAAATAATTTATAGCGTATTTTGATGTTGAGTTGGTATTATTTACTATATAAGATATTTAAAACATACTTGTCAATTTTTCGGTAGCACAGTATTTTTAGTCGTAGTTACTTTGCATAATTATAATAATAAATAAACAAATTATGAGCAAAGCAGAAAAATTCAAAAAATTACACAATCAAACTTTACTATTAGGAAATGTTTGGGACGTACAAAGTGCAATGTTATTTGAGAAATTAGGATACAAAGCAATTGGAACTTCAAGCGCAGCAATTGCAGCTTCATTGGGTTATAATGATGGAGAGAAAATGCCTTTTTTAGATTTATTGCGAATTGTAAAAAATATACAAACCAAAATAAATATTCCTTTAACAGTAGATATAGAAGGAGGATATAGTAGAAATGTAAACGAAATAATTGCAAATATAGCAGCACTTTATAAACTTGGAGTTGTTGGAATTAATATAGAAGACTCTATTGCAAATACCTCTCAAACTGTTGAGAGAGAAATTGTAAATGCACAAAATTTTGGAGAAATTATTAGAGAAATTAAAAGTTATTTAACAAGACATAATATGCCTGTGTTTTTAAATGTACGTACCGATTTTTATATCATGGGTTTAAAAAATCCACTAGAAGAAACTTTAAAAAGAATAAAAATTTATGCAGAAAGTGGAGCAGATGGTATATTTGTGCCTTGTATTGTACAAGAAAATGAAATTAAAAAGATAGTTGCAGTAACTTCACTTCCAATAAATGTAATGTGTATGCCAAATTTAGCTAATTTTAAAGCATTAGAAAATATGGGTGTAAAACGTATTAGTATTGGTCCTTTTTTATACAATACGATGATTGTAAAAGTAGAAAATTCTATAAAGCAGATTAGGAAAGAACAATCTTTTCAACCTATATTTACGTAGATTATGCATAAAAAAATGTCTTTTGATGAAATGTACGGTGTTGTAGGTACAAGAAATACCAAATACGATGGTACGTTTTTTACTGCGGTAAAAACAACAGGTATTTTTTGCCACCCATCATGTAGAGCAAGAATTCCGAAGGCAGAAAATGTAATTTTTTACGATTCTATAGAAGAGGCTTTACAGCATGGATATCGTCCGTGTAAGGTCTGTAAACCATTAGAGAAAATAGGTGAAACACCAGAGTATGTAAAAAAAATCATCGCCGAATTACAGAAAAAACCACATCAAAAAATTAGTGATGCACAATTAAAATTAAAAGGAATAGAGCCACATACGATTAGACGTTGGTTTAAGAAAAATTACAATATTACCTTTCATGCATTTCAAAGAATGTTGCGAATAAACTATGCATTTAATACCATTAAAGCAGGAAAATCAATTACTTATTCGGCTTTTGATAGTGGTTACGAATCTTTAAGTGGTTTTAATGAAAGTTATCGCTCTATATTTGGCGAATCTGCAAGTAAATCTAAAGATAGAAGTATTATTAATGTTTTACGATTTAGTTCTCCAATCGGAAGTATTATTACATGTGCAACTGAAAAAGGAATTTGTTTTTTAGGATTTATTGGTCAAAAGCATATCGAAAAACATTTTGTAGCGATTCAAAAACAATTTCATGCCATTATTCTTCCAGGAAAAAACAAACATTTGACTTTAGTAAAAAAAGAAATAAATGAATATTTTGAAGGAAAACGAAAGCATTTTACCGTAGCACTAGATATTGTTGGTACAACTTTTAGAAAACAAGTTTGGAATGCATTATTAAAAATTCCTTATGGACAAACCGTAAGTTATAAAGAACAAGCACTTGCGATAAACCACAAAAAAGCAGTAAGAGCCGTTGCGTCTGCCAATGGAGCAAACAAAATCAGTATTATTATTCCTTGTCATAGAGTAATTGGTGCCAATGGAAATTTAACAGGTTATGCTGGTGGATTACACAAGAAAAGTTGGTTGCTTAATTTTGAAAAATCGCATATAAATTAATTCCTAAAATTTTAAGAGTTTAATCCATTTTAAAACCTGTTAAATTAATTAGTCAATAGTTTGTTCTACACTACCACATTGTAACATTTTATCTCCAAAATATGGATTTTTAATTGCTTTTTCTGTACTTAACCAATCGGCACCATTGTTACTGTTTGCCATTGGACAATGCTGTACGTAGATTGTTTTTTCAACACCAAAACTATTTGCAAGAAGAATCATAGTCTTAGATAAATCTATAAACGTTGTACGTTGTTTTGCTACATCAGTTTCGGTTGTTAAACTCGTTAAGGATGCTTTTAAAATTGGTACAGCATCCATCCAAACTTTATGAGCTTCTGGCTTTTTTAATAATTTCATTTTTACATTTTTTAAATCCAAAGCTGTTTTTTTAGCTTGTTCATTTACCTTTTTAGCATCCGTTAAAACAAAGGCATCTTTAATAGCCAAATAATCGTTAATAACGATATTTAACTTTTTCTTAAAAGCAAGATTTACTTTTATGCGTTTGGCAACCTGTTTTTCCTTTTGCGCCTTATTTCCTACCTCTTGCCTCTTCTTGCTATTCATCATGCTACTTTTACCTTGCAACTGTGCAGCAGCATCTACCGTGAAGGTGCCATTAACCACTACTTCATCGCCATTTTCTAATCCAGATAGAATGGTGTAGTTGCTGCCATTTTCATTTCCTAAAGTTACTTCACGTAATTCAAAAACGGCGTCATCTTTATTTGATTTAATATATACAATAGAGCGCTTTCCTGTCCACATTACAGCTGTTTTAGGTATCTCAACGCTCGATACGCCTTTTGATTTTCCTTTTTTTGAGGTGTTAGATAACTGCACATCACTACTTAAAAGCATGCCTGGTTTTAATTTTTTACTGGTATTGTTTAAAGTTGCTCTTACTGTAATGGTTCGAGTTGCAGTATTTAAAACTGGATTAATAAAATTAATTTTAGAAGAAATAATTTTGTCAGGATATGCGTTGAGTGTTATTTTAATTTTCTGTCCGATTTTTAGATTTTTTATATCGTTTTCATAGACATCAAAAACTGCCCAAACACTTCCAAGATTAGAAACTTTAAACAAAGGCGTACCTTCGTTAACATGACTTCCCTCTTGTACTAAAATTTCATCAATATAACCAGAAACATTAGCGTACATTTTAAAATTGGTAATTACTTTTTTATTGTTTTCTATTTGCTGAATTTGTTTTTCAGAAATTTTCCAATTTTTTAGTTTATTTCGTACAGCATTGTACAATTCTGGTTGTGCTTTTTTGATGGCTAGTGCTTCAATAAATTCGTTTTGTGCGGTTACCAATTCTGGAGAATATACACTTGCAATAAGACTACCTTTGCTAACATATTCGCCAATGCTTTTATACATTAATCGTTCTAGTCTACCACCAAAATGAGCTGTTTGTACAGAAGAAGCTCTATCGTTTGTTTGAATTTTTCCTGATAATTTTAAAATAGTATTCGTATTATTTTTTTGTGCATTATTTTTGCCAACAGTAATGGTTTCGATATTTGCTAGGGCAATAGCATTTTTAGTCATCTTAAATGCATTACTAGCTAAACTATCGTCATTTGCATTACTATTTTTTAGAATTAAATCCATACCACAAATAGGACAAGCACCAAATTCTGGCATATCAATTTGTGGATGCATGGAACAAGTCCAATGTTCTTCTACGGTTTCGTTTTTGTGTTCTTTATTTTTTGAAGAACTTGTATTATTAAATGCAAATTTGCCAATAACTATTCCTAAAATTAAGATGGCTGCAAGTGTTATGATTTGTTTTGTTTTCATTATAAAAATGTTTATTTAATAGTGTGTTTTAAATTCTCTATCCATATAATAATTTGCTTTTTTCTTTTATCTGTTATTATGGCATCTTTGTGCATGATTGTATATGATTTTAAAGGCATTTCGTTATCTTTAATTTGCGATATAATTGATTTTAGTTTGCTTTTTTGTCGCCTGTTAGAATAATTTCCAAATTCAGAAAAATTTAATTCTTTTTTTGCTTCGTTAATATGGTTTTCTAAAAACCAAGCAATAGGTTGTATTTTGTTATACCAAGGATAATAAGTATTATTACTATGGCAATCGTAGCAAGAAATTTTTAACTTGGTTGCAATGTTTTTTGGCGGATTAAATGTTGTGATAAAATCGTCTTTTAAAACTTGAGTACTTAGATTTCTATTTGTAGGTATAAATTGTATTACAATAAAAATCAGCAATAAGATTAGTCCAATTTTTTTTAAAATTTTTCTTTTGTTCATAATTATAAACGATTTTATTTTTGTTAATATTCAGGGCTTCACTTAAAGTAAAACCCTGAATCACTACTAACTAAACTAATTTATTTGTTTTTTTACAGAGCCACAATGCATCATTTTACTTCCAAAATATGGGTTTTTAATTTCTTTAGTTTCGCTTAGCCAATTAGCACCTTTGCCATTACTTGCCATCGGACAATGATCTTGGTATAAGGTTTTTTCAGTTCCTAAAAGTGCTATCATATCTGTAATATCTGTACTTAAAACCTCAAAATGTTCTCTTTGATGATCTATCGGACTTTTTTCTATATGCTCTGCTTGTTCCTTAGCATTTTCTAAAATCTCCATATACTCTTTATGTGTATTTCCAGATAATTTGGACATGTCAAACCCTTTAAATGCAGTTAACAAAGCAGTCGCTCCTTTTGCAGTTGCAGATTTATCGGTTGCTACTAAACCATTTTTAATTTGTAAATATGCATTTATAATTGGTGTAGTTGCTGGGTTTTTAACTTTACTTTGCTCGATTGTTTTTGAGTCGTGTGAAGTTTTGTTTTCCATTTTTGAATGATCGTGATTGTGATCATCATTGTTTTTCTTCTCCATTTTAGAATGGTCGTGTCCATCGTTATGATCTTTTTTCATTTCCATTTTTGAATGGTCTGTTTCTGGCTTATTTTTTTTACCATCTTTACACGCAGTTACTATTAATAATGCGATTGCTAATACATAAATTATTTTTTTACTCATCAATTTTATATTTTTAAGAAATTCGTGAATACTTTGTATTTCATTTTTAATTGTTTTGTATTTATTTTTGTTTTCTTCCACAGATTGCACTAATTTTTATATTATTTATTTCTGAGATAATCTGTGAAAATTCCAATTAATGTTTATGACCACTATGACTATGATCTTCTTTTTTTGGATTTAAACTCATTTTCATTTTTCTATCGTATTGACAACAACTTGCCAAGTTCTCATAAGCAGTATCATTTCCTTTTGACATATCGGTATCGTAACCAGAATTTGCAATTGCGGTATGTAATTCCATTAAGTTTGTTTGGAAATCATCGTAAGTGATGTCTATTTTTTTATTATCTACATCCCAATTTACTTTGGTTACACCTTTTAGTTCTTTTATCGCTCCTTCAATGGTTGCTTTACACATACCACAGTTACCACGAACGCCAAAGGTTACATTGGTAGTTTTACTTTCTTTACTTTGTGCATTTGTAGTAATTATTGTTACTAATGCAATCGCAATACTTAAAATTGTTTTTTTCATTTTTATTTCTATTTAATTATTAATATTTGTTTTATTTTTTCTCCTGTTTTTCCTCAGATCTCGCAGATAACCGTAGATTTTTTATAATCATGTTTGCGAAAATCTGTGTAATCTACAGGGAAATTTTTATTTTAAATCCACACTACGCAAACGTAACGAATTAGCAATTACACTTACAGAGCTAAAACTCATCGCTGCTGCCGCAATCATTGGTGATAATAATAATCCGAAAAATGGATACAATGCACCAGCAGCAATTGGCACACCTAAAACATTGTACACAAATGCGAAAAAGAGGTTTTGTTTGATATTTTTCATAACACCTTTTCCTAAGTTTATTGCTTTTACAATACCTAACAAGTCCCCTTTTACCAAAGTAACTTCACTACTTTCTATGGCGACATCGGTACCAGTTCCCATAGCAATACCAATATTGGCTTGTGCAAGAGCAGGAGCATCGTTAATACCGTCGCCAGCCATAGCAACAATTTTACCTTCTGCTTGTAATTTTTTAATTACATTTAATTTATCTTCAGGCAAACATTCTGCTTGAAAATCTACTAAATTTAATTGCTTGGCAACCGATTTGGCAGTTCGTTTATTATCGCCAGTAAGCATAATAACTTTTATGCCTTTTTCTTGTAGATGTTTAATCGCTTTTTTGCTAGTTTCCTTAATGGCATCTGTAATGGTTACATAACCTTTTATAGTTTCATTTACAGAAATATAAGATACGGTTTTGCCATGTTCTTGTTCGGTAATCACATTTTGTTCAATTACTTCGGAGGCAGTTGCATTAATTTGTTCCATTAGTTTTTTGTTGCCAATAGCAATTTTTTGGTTATCCACAGTTCCAATAACTCCTTTTCCAGAAATTGCTTCAAAATTAGTTGCATTTTTAATTTTTATACCTTTTTCTTTTCCGTAATTTACGATTGCTTCAGCTAGAGGATGTTCGCTATATTGGTTTAGAGTTGCGATGTACATTAATAAATCATCATTCGATGTATCGGAAGCAGGTACAATTTTTTCTACGGATGGTTTTCCTTCGGTAATCGTACCAGTTTTGTCTGTTATTAGTACATCTACTTTGTTGAGGTTTTCTAAAGCTTCTGCATTTTTAATGAGTACGCCATTTTGAGCACCTTTACCAACACCTACCATAACGGACATGGGTGTGGCTAAACCCAAGGCGCATGGACAAGCAATAATTAATACAGCAATAGCATTTACAAAAGCATAAACCAATGCAGGTTCTGGTCCAATAAGTTTCCAAACAATAAATGTAATTATAGAGATTGTGATAACGATTGGTACAAAATACTTGGAAATTTTATCTGCTAGTTTTTGAATTGGCGCACGACTTCTACTAGCATTATTTACCATTTGAATAATTTGTGATAATAAGGTTTCAGAACCTACTTTTTCGGCAGACATTATAAAAGATTTATTTCCGTTTATCGTACCAGAACTCACATTATCATCAACATTTTTATCTACAGGTATAGGTTCGCCTGTAATCATAGATTCGTCCACATTACTATGACCTTCGGTTATTTTTCCATCTACTGGAATTTTATCACCAGGTTTTACCCGAAGTAAATCTCCTTTTTTAATATTTTGTATCGCAATTACCTTATCTCCTTCGGCAGTAACTAAAGTAGCTTCGGTTGGTGCGAGTTTAAGTAGTTCTTTTATTGCTCCACTGGTTTGACTATGTGCTTTTGCTTCTAATAATTGCCCTAATAAAACTAAGGTTAATATTACGGTAACGGCTTCAAAATACACAAAAACAGTTCCGCTTGACGTTTTAAAATCCGATGGAAAAACATTAGGAAAAAGCAAGGCGAAAACACTAAATAGAAAAGCAATTCCTGCGCCAATACCAATTAAGGTAAACATATTTAAATTCCACGTTTTTATAGATTTGTACGCACGTTCAAAGAACATCCAAGTAGCGTAAAACACCACAGGTAGAGAGAGTGTAAATTGAATCCAATTCCACGTTATTTGGCTAAATATTTTCGCTAACGGATTGCCAGGAATTAATTCGCCCATTGCAATGATGAAAATTGGAATGGTAAAAGCAACGGCTATTTTAAACTTTTTCAGGAGTTTTTGATAGGTTTTATCTTCTTCACTTTCTGTAGGTTTTAATGGTACTAAATCCATACCACAAATAGGACAAGAACCCATTTCGTCTTTGATGATTTCTGGATGCATCGGACAAGTATATTGCGTTGCAACTTGTAATTTTGGTTGTTCTACCAAATCCATTCCGCAAACAGGGCAACCAACTTGTGCTGTATATGTCTTTTCTTCTTCGCAATGCATTGGACAATAAAAAATGCCATTACCATCAACTTTCGGTTTATCAATATTTGTTAGTTTTGTTTGATTTGAAGTTTGGTCCGAAATCGTATAATGTAAACCTCCTTTTAGTAAAATTTCTTGTAAATTTTCTATAGATATATGCGAAGTCATGTTTAAAGTAACTTCTCCTTTTTTTAAATCGGCTTGAACTTTGGTAATTTCTTTTACATTGCCAAGTACAGATTCTACATTGGCTTTACAACCATTGCATGTCATTCCTGTTATTTTATAAGTGTGTTTCATAATGTAATGTTTGTCCATTTGTTGTCTTCCAAAAAGGAAGAAATTTAAAATGGTTGTTTATAATTAATCCGTTAAATATGTCACTTTAGCTTTAGCAATAAATGCTTTTTTAATTGCTTCAATTTCCATTAATTCAAAGCGGATTTTTTGTAATTGTAATCGTAATATTTTATCGTAATCTAAAATTCCTGTTTCATAAGCTTTTAAATCTACATTGATTGCTCGTTGAATCTCTGTTTTATTTTTTTGTGCTGCTACAACAGTTAACACAGCATTATCAAATTCTAATATAGCATTGTCAACAGCTATTTCTAATGTGTTTTTTTGATGTTCTATTTCATCTTCTAAGATGTTTTGTTGTATTTTTATTTGTTTGTATTGCGATTTGTATTTTTTATTGAAAATTGGAATTGCCAAGGAAATTTTAGGCATTAAAATATCTTTTCCATTTTGACTAATATTGAAATCGTTTCGTTTGTCTACTAAAATATAATCTAGTCCAACGGCAATTTTTGGTTTTTTATCAATATCAATCTGTTTTTCTTGTGCTTCGTAAACCGCATTCATTTCTTCTATTTTTGTAATAGATGGATGGTTGTTTATCGTTGACTTATGCATTAAAATATCTAATACATTTAGACTGTCTTTGATGTTTAATGGTATGTTCTTTTTGCGTTGTAATAGTTTGTTAAAATTTTTACTCAGTACATCAATGCTATTAATATTCTGAAATATTTTACTGTGTAGTTCATTTTTTTGTACTCGAATACGAAGTACATCACTCATGGTTGCTCTATTATTAGCCAAAGCTGCTAACGCCATATTTTCATAGGTTTTTAGAATTAGTTTATTGTCTTTTAAAATATTGGTAATTGCCAATTGTTTGTATATTTCGTAGTAGGCTTTTTTTACTTTAAAGTCTAAATCTATTTCTGATAAAGCAATATTGTATTGTTTTATTTCGGCTTTTGCTTTTAGGACATTCTTTTTCGCATTAAACTCACCAAACCAAGGTAGTTTTTGACTCGCTCCAAGTTTAAACAATTGCGAACCAACGCGTGTTTCTGGTGTTAGTGCAAATACACCTAAGGATAAATTGGTGTTTTCGTAATTTCCAACTTCATTTACTTTCTCTTTTGCTAATTCGTAGTCTAAGGTTTTTACCTTGAGATTGGAATTGTTTGCTCTTGCGATTTCTAAATATTCATCCATACTTTGAGAAAAGGAACTAAACCCAACTAAAACTGTTATTATTGTTATTATTTTCTTCATATTTATATTTCTTTGCAAACCTTGCGAAACCTTAGCGAACTTTGCGGTTAATTTAACCGCAAGGAACGTAACGATTTACGCAAAGGACGCTATGATTTCACTTTAATTTCTTTACTCCAACTATACAAAACAGGTACTACAAACAACGTAATTAATGCAACCAACATGCCTCCAAAACTTGGAATTGCCATCGGAATCATGATATCGCTACCACGACCAGTACTTGTTAAAACAGGCAATAACGCCAAAATGGTAGTTGCAGTTGTCATTAAGCATGGTCGAATCCGTTTTTGTCCAGCTTCAATTACCGAAGCTCTAATTGTTTCTTTGGTTGTAGGTTTTTCTCTATCGAATATTTGAGTTAAGTAAGTTGCCATTACAACACCATCATCCGTAGCAATACCGAACAAGGCGATAAATCCAACCCAAACGGCAACACTTAAATTAATGGTTTTTATCTGAAAAACATCTCTAATATTTAAACCGAACAAATTAATATTTAAAAACCAGTCTGTACTGTATAAACCTATCATGATAAAACCGCCAGCAAAGGCAACTGCAATTCCTGTAAAAACCATTAGAGAAGTTGCAATGGATTTAAATTGAAAATACAAGATTAAGAAAATGATAAGTAAAGCTAATGGAACTACAACAGCCAAAGTCTTTTCGGCTCTAATCTGGTTTTCGTATGTTCCAGTAAATTGGTAATTTATTCCTTTTGGAATTACCAACTCGCCTCTATCTATAGTACCTTGAATTGCTTTTTGTGCTCTTTCTACCACATTAACTTCAGCTTCGCCATCCAATTTGTCGAACAATACATAACCAATTAAAAAAGTATCTTCGCTTTTTATCATTTGTGGCCCTTGTTCGTATCTAATTGTTACCAATTCTTTTAGTAAGATTGGATTTCCATTTTTTATTGGTACGTATATTTTTTCTAAATCCGTAGGACTGCCACGTAGTTCTCTAGGATATCGTACACGAACGCCATAACGTTCTCTGCCTTCAACCGTTTGTGTGAGTAATTTTCCGCCTATTGAAACTTCTAAAATAGATTGTACATCTTCAATAGTCAAACCATAACGCGCTATTTTTTCTCTGTTAATATCAATTAGTAAATAAGGTTTTCCGACAATTCTATCTGCAAAAACTGCTTCTTTTTTAACACCTTTTACTTGTTTTAATATTTTTTCAAGTTCTAAACCAAAGGCTTCAATTTCTTTTAAATTTTGTCCTTTAACTTTAATTCCCATTGGGGCACGCATACCTGTTTGAAGCATTACCAAACGTGTTTCAATAGGTTGTAATTTTGGTGCAGAAGTAACACCAGGCAATTTGGTAACACGTACAATTTCTTTCCAAATATCATCTGTACTCTTAATTTTTTCACGCCAATTTCTGTAGTATGTACCATCTTCATCTAAAATTAAATCTTTGGTAGCAATTTTAGTTCCATTTTTAATAGCCTTCTGTTTTCCGATTTTCGTATTCTCTCTTATTTCAAAAAGACCTTCTTCATTTACTTTAAACTTTAAGCGTTTTCCGTTTCTATCTAATTTATATTCAGGTTTGTAAATAATTACATTTTCGTACATAGATAGAGGTGCAGGATCTAATGCACTTTCAACACGTCCCGATTTTCCAACGACTGTTTTAATTTCAGGAATTGTAGAAACTGCAATGTCTAATTGTTGTAGCACACGTTTATTTTCTGCCACACCAGCATGTGGTAAAGATGTTGGCATCAATAGAAAGGAGCCTTCGTTTAAGGAAGGCATAAATTCTTTACCAGTTCTACTCCAAATATTAAATCCTAATACAATAATTAATGTAGGAATACTTAAAAATAAAAGTTTGTTATTAAGTGCCCAAGTAAGCATTTTTACATAATATTTTTGAAATAAAGTGAATGCTCCGAGTAATCCAAAAGCGATGATGCTAACAAATAATACATTAGAAAATATAGAATAATCTACACCTAAAGGTCGCCAATATACACTTAAAAGCGCTACAATCGTAATTGCCGAAATAAGTACGTTTACAATATTCGTATTTTTATCGGACAAGATGTTTTTAGATTTTAAGAAACTAGAAACTGCAAAAGCAATTAGAATTAATCCAATGTAATAACCGCTAATTATTGCGTAAATTCCTACAATAACCAATGTAATATTTAAAACAAAACCTAATTTTTTCTTTGGAGATTTCCAAGCAAAAATCCATGCAGCAAATGGTGGAATTAGAAATAATGCAACAATAACCGAAGCTGTTAAGGCCATGGTTTTTGTAGCAGCTAATGGTCTAAATAGTTTTCCTTCAGAACCAACCATAGTAAAAACAGGTACAAAACTTACAATTGTTGTTGCTACTGCAGTTAAGATTGCTCCAGAGACTTCTTTGGTTGCTTTATAAACAATCTTATTAATGGATAATTTTTCATTTTTTATCTCTTGCTTCTTATTTTTTGTATCTTCTCTCTTTTTTCTCGCTTCATCAATATGGCGGATAATATTTTCGGTTAAAATTACGCCAACATCTACCATGGTTCCGATGGCAATGGCAATTCCTGATAGTGCTACAATATTTGCATCGACACCAAATAGTTTCATGCCAATAAAAACCATTAAAACGGCTACTGGTAATAAACTTGAAATTAGAACAGATACACGCAAATTAAAAACCATCATTATAATAACTAATATGGTAATTAGTATTTCTAGGGTTAGTGCTTCGTTTAAGGTTGCTAATGTTTCATGAATTAATTCACTGCGATCGTAAAAAGGAACAATGGTCAATTGCGAAGTACGTCCATCTTTTAAAACTTTAGATGGTAAACCTGTACTAATCTCTTTGATTTTTGTTTTTAAATTGGTAATTACTTCCATTGGATTCGCGCCATAACGAGCAACGGCAACTCCACCAACTACTTCGGCACCTTCTTTATCTAATATTCCTCTACGTTGTGCAGGACCTAAGCTTACTTTAGCAACATCTTTTACTAAAATAGGAGTTAGGCTGGTTTCGGTTACTACGGCATTTTCTAAATCTGCTACCGATTTGATATATCCCAAACCACGAACTAGATATTCTGCCTGATTTATTTCGATGGTTTTTGCACCAATATCTTTGTTGGATTTCCGAACAGCATTTACGACTTGCTGTAACGAAATTTTGTATTCTTTTAATATATCTGGATTTATATCTACTTGGTATTCTTGAACAAAACCACCAATACTAGCCACTTCCGAAACACCATTTGCCGATGATAAAGCATATTTAACGTAATAATCTTGAATACTTCTTAGTTCATGTAAATCCCAACCACCAGTTACATTGCCATCTTTATCTCGACCCTCTAAGGTGTACCAAAATATTTGCCCTAAACCTGTTGCATCTGGACCTAAACTTGGTTGTACGCCATTTGGTAAAAGTCCTTTTGGAAGTGAATTTAATTTTTCAAGAATACGACTTCTGCTCCAGTAAAATTCTACGTCTTCTTCTAAAATAATATAGATGGATGAAAATCCAAATGCAGAAGAACTACGAATGGTTTTTACGCCAGGAATTCCGAGTAAGGAAGTGGTTAATGGATAGGTAATTTGATCTTCAATATCTTGAGGAGAGCGTCCTGCCCATTTGGTAAATACAATTTGTTGGTTTTCGCCAATATCAGGTATGGCGTCTACTGCAACAGGGTTTCTAGGAAAGTTTCCTAAATTCCAATCAAATGGAGCATTAACTATTCCCCAACCTATAAATAAGAAGAGTAATAAAACGGTTACGAGTTTGTTTTCTATTAAGAATTTGATGCTTTTATTGAGCATTGTTTTAAGTTTTTCGGTTATTTGAAAAGATGTTTGTTGTTTCACGCAAAGGCGGAAAAGAAAAATATGCTAAGTTCGCAAAGGCTTTAGTTACATAAAAAGTACAACATAGTAATTAACTGAAATTACTTTGCGCTCTTTACGAAAAAACGTTGCGATTTTGCGAGGAC
>JALSLK010000090.1 GCA_026988355.1 Flavobacteriaceae bacterium | reverse complement strand
GATTTAAGATTTTCGAAAAATATTATAAACTCTTCCAACAATAACCAAGAGGTAATATAAGATAATTGTTATCGTCATGAATAAAAATAAGATAACTGCTGCCCATTTAATACGAACTGCCCAAAAATAAATATTAAATAAAAATTCATTAGACATGTCTTTTAAAAATCTTAATAAACTTATATTTTCTACACAATCAATTAATCCTGGAATAAATGAAATTAACAAAAATTTCTTTTTAAGAGTAAAACCTATAGATAGTTCAAAGACTTTAAAGGATAAGAAAAAAAGAATGGTATAGAATGCGATAAAAACGAAATCAAATATGGTATTGTTTACCAACATTTTTTTAAAGACTAGTATCTCTATTTTATGATATAAACTTTCTTTTAACATCAAATATTTAAACTCTTTAACAGAATCTGAAAATTGAAAACTTAAAATATTTTCGACACGATAATTTACATTGCTAGACATAATTAAATACACAATAACAACACCAACTAAGGCAAATCCCCAAAGTCTACTATACAATTGTATTTTATTAACCGTTTTAGTCATCCGATAATGTCTTTAATAATTCCTTACGAACCTCAATATATTCATTCCAATTAAATTTATCTATTTGTTCTATTGCAGCTTCTGCTCCTCTTAAGAAAAGTTTTTTTTGAGTTTTCTTATCCATCCAAAAATCTAACCAATTAAAATGCTCTCCATTGGGTTTATTCTTATCAATTTCTGTCTTAATAAGTACAACTCTGTTTTTTATCTCTTTATTATTTAGAATAAAATCGGAATCATAAAAACTCCTAAAAGTCTTAAAAAATGAGGCAATGTATTCTAAAAGTTTAATCTGTTTAAGTTTTCTAGATGTATTTATTTTTGAATCTTTTTTAGATAAATTTGTTTCTTTTTTTGCAAGATCTTCACTATTACCTATTTTACTTAATAAAATTCCAAATGTTGGAAAAAGAGGTAAGTTATTATCTTTTCTGTGAAATTCTCGAATTGGAAAATTAGATAACATTCCGCCATCTACAAATCTAGCCTCCATAATTACTTTATCATTTTGTTTTCTGCTTTTATAATGTTCTATACTAGGAATAAATGCTTTAAAAATAAATGGTAGCGACATAGTTGCCCTTAAGTATGCTGCAGGTTTAATTTTCCTGCTATTTGACCAGTAATCGCCTGCTTCTTCTGGAAATTTTACCAATCTATTATGTGTTAAGTTAGACGTTATTAAAACCAATCGAGGATCACAATGTGGATTGTCTTTATTCGTATTTGCAATCGCAGTATTTTTTTCAATTTTAATAGTACACAATTGTGTATCTAATTGTTCCGTATCATAAACTTTTAATAGTGTTAATAATGTATCTGCCCAATTATAAAACTCTTTACCAGAATTTATTCCAAATTTATCTCCTAACATTTTTACAAGTAAAATATATGCAAGAATCAGTAATGCAAAAACATTTAGAGTTCCTATAATTAAATCATAAAAACGCAATTCATGTCCATTTAATCCATTCTTTTCAGAAAAAAAGAATCCGAAGAAACTATATGCTAAAGCAAGAAAAAGCAAGGATATGAATATTAGAATGTTTTTTACTATTTTCCGATTTTTAAAAATTTTACTTTGAAACCATCCAATAATCCCTTTTCTACCCATAAAATTACCAAAAGAGGTATTCACAATAATATGTGTTAACATTTCTGACTTTGTAGCTTGTCTAATTTTCTTTACATCTGTAAAAACGGATTTTTCTTTATAAATATCATTGCTAATAGCTGCTAAAAAAGTAGCATTTATTGCACCTGCGCTAGTACCACCATGACTATAAAATCGAACTCCGATTTTTTCCATTATATAAGTATAACCAAGTAACGCAATACCATGCATTCCTCCTCCTTGTTGCACAAGGTCTACAACAGGTCTTTTAAATACTGTGCCTCCAAAATTTTCGCTAATAAATGCTTTTGAAATATACGAGTAATCTATTTGTCCATTCGAAATTTTATCTTTTAAGGTTTTATTTTTATCTAAAATTGCTTTATTTAAAAGTGTATCGGCCTTGTCAAAAATTTTAATCGTATTTTTAAGAGCACTTTCTTCATCCTCGTAATTAATTGCACCTTTTTCTTTTGCTTTATCAAAAAAATCACGAATATTTTTCATTTTAATGGAATAAAGTATTAATTTGTACTAAAACATAAATTTCTTTAAATAGCATTAAAGAGAAACAGATGGTACTACAAACATAATACTTTTTTTAAAACAAAGAGATGGGGATTTTTCCCTTTTCTTACAAAATTGTCCATAATAGTTAGCTAAAGTCATTAAATAAAAAAGTCCAATAAGGTTTAAAAGTACGATAAAATATGTCTTTTTTAATAGTTTTAGTATAGTACCATTATGGCTAAACTACAAAAAGTAGCGAAGCATTATATTTTTAAACTTAAATTTAAGACGAAATAGACTTTCTTATACATAAAAGCGGTTTTAAAATACACAAATTGTTAAAAACGTTTTAATAAGTTTATTATTAGCAAAGTATCACAACTAAAAGAAAAATTACTTTTACTATATTATTAATTTTTAAATTCTAACAATTCATGAAGAAAATATTTTCATTCAGTTTTTTATTAATTCCATTTTTATTACTAGCTCAAACTCCTGCATATTATAACGATGTAAATTTATCATTATCTGGTACTGCACTAAAAGACGAATTAGCAACAAAAATTATAAGTACACATACACGTTATTTGTCTTATTCCAATATTTGGAGTTCGTCAAAAATAACAGATTTAGATCCAAATGATGCAACAAACTCTAACGTTATATTATTATATGGATATGACGACAATGACGGAAATTATGTTACGGATCGTACAAGAAGTAAAAATGCAAATGGAGGTAACAATGGTACCGATTGGAATCGAGAACACACCTATGCAAAATCATTAGGAAGCCCTAATTTAGGAACTTCTGGACCTGGATCAGATGCACATCATCTACGTCCTGCGGATGTTTCTTTTAATGGACAAAGAAGTAGTAAGAAATTTGCCGCTGGTAGTGGAAATGCTGGAAATTCGAATGGTGGTTGGTATCCTGGAGATGAATGGAAAGGAGATGTGGCTAGAATGATGATGTATATGTATTTACGTTATGGAAACAGATGCACACCAACTGGTGTTGGTATTGGAAGTAGCGCAGCTACACCAGACAGTATGATTGATTTATTCTTACAATGGAATGCTGAAGATCCTGTTTCGCAAATCGAAACAAATCGAAATACCTATCATGGAAATACTGCAAATACTTATGCACAAGGAAATAGAAATCCTTTTATTGATAACCCTGCATTCGCAACACAAATTTGGGGAGGACCACAAGCCGAAGATTTATTTGGAGGTGGAAGCGGAAATAACGATACACAAGCACCAACTGCGCCTACAAATTTAACGGCTTCAAGTACAACACAAACAACCACAAATCTATCTTGGAATGCAGCAACAGATAATGTAGCTGTAACTGGTTATAATGTTTATAAAAACGGCTCTTTGCTAACTACAATTGCCACAACATCATACAATGTTACTGGCTTAACTGCTGCAACAAATTATGTATTTACAATTAAAGCAAAAGATGCTGCTGGTAATATTTCTACAAGCAGTAATACTGCCACTATCACAACACAATCTAGCGGAGGAAATGGTGGTGGTTCTGCAACCGAATTATTTTTCTCAGAATATATTGAAGGCTCCTCCTATAACAAAGCTTTAGAAATAGCTAATTTTACAGGAAATACAGTAAACCTAGCTAGTTATAAAATAAAAAAACAGTCTAATGGGTCTGGTTCTTGGTCTGGTGGCATCTCATTAAGTGGACAACTTGCAAATAATGATGTATTTGTTGCTGCAAATGGCAATGCTTCGTCAGCAATTATTACAGTTGCAGACTTAACTTCTACTGGAACCGAATTATCATTTAATGGTAATGATCCTATTGGATTATTTAAAAATGGTGTACTAATAGATATTATTGGAACATTTAGTGCTGGTTCTGCAAATTTTGCAAAAGATAAAACCTTACGTAGAAAACAAACAGTAACAAGTCCAAATACAACATTTAATAAGACTGGAGAATGGGATGTTTTTTCAAGAAATACATTTAATGGATTAGGAACACATACTATTTCTGGTGGAGGAAATAATCAAGACACACAAGCACCAACAGTACCAACTGGATTATCAGCTTCAAATATTGGAGAAACAACAGTTGCGTTACTATGGAATGCTTCATCTGATAATATTGGTGTAACTGGATATAATGTATTTAAAAATGGTACATTCTTAGCCGCAACAACAAATACATCCTATACAGCTACTGGTCTATATGCAGCAACAGCCTACACATTTACCGTAAAAGCAAAAGATGCTGCAAATAATACTTCGGCAAATAGTAATATTGCAAATGTAACTACAATAGACAATACCGCTCCTTCTACACCAACTAATTTAACAGCGGCAAATACAACACAAACAACAACGAATTTAGCATGGAATGCTGCTACTGATAATGTTGGTGTTACTGGTTACAACGTATACAAAAACGGTACTTTTTTAGCAACAATCACAGCAAGTCCATATACTGTTACTGGTTTATCTGCGACAACAACCTACACATTTACCATAAAAGCAAAAGATGCTGCAAATAATACTTCGGCAAATAGCAATACTACAAGTGTAACAACGTTGAGCAATGGCGGTGGAGGTAGTACTATTTTAGTAAACGATTCTTTTGAGTCTGGTTGGAACGGCTGGCTAGATGGTGGTGGAGATTGTTATAGAATAAGAAGTACCTCGAAAGCCTTTGATGGAAAATATTCGATTCGGATTAGAGATAATTCTGGTACAGCTTCCGCAATGACATCTGCTCCTTTTAATGTATCTGCCTATAGTAATTTAGAAATTACGTTTAATTTTTATAGTTACAGTATGGAGTATAACGAAGATTTTTGGGTTCGTTTTTACGATGGATCTACATGGCGTACTGTAAAAGCATTTAAACGTGGCACGGATTTTAACAATTATACATTTACAGCAGCAACAGTAAATATAGCATCTACAAATTATAATTTTCCTACAAATGCTCGATTTAGATTTCAATGTGATGCTAGTTCTAATGCAGATCAAATTTACATAGATAATGTAAAAATAGTTGCAACATCTGGAGCAGCTAGACCTTCTAGAATAGAAACAGTTACTTTACAAAAAGTAAGTCCAAATAGTAGTGAAAATCATTTTGAATTGGAAGATGTAAGTATCAGCCCAAATCCTGTATCTAAAGGTAATAATACATTGGTTTTGGCAGAAATTGATTTGGATGGCTTACCATATACAAACGTGCAATTAAACATTGTTGATTTACAAGGAAAATTAATGCAATCTATT
>JALSLK010000089.1 GCA_026988355.1 Flavobacteriaceae bacterium | reverse complement strand
CAGCCCAAATCCTGTATCTAAAGGTAATAATACATTGGTTTTGGCAGAAATTGATTTGGATGGCTTACCATATACAAACGTGCAATTAAACATTGTTGATTTACAAGGAAAATTAATGCAATCTATTATTTTTAATAATGTTAAAGATGAATTGTTCCAACAAAATATTACCATTTCAAATATGGATAGTGGTGTGTATTTTATGCACATTTCAGCATCAAATGGTTTTAAAGTTTCTAAGAAGTTATTTATAAAATAATCAAACTGTACTATTTTTAAAGCATCCATATTTTTATAATATGGATGCTTTTTCATTACATCAATAATACCAACTCAACATCAAAAAACATAAAAGACTGTCTATTTTTTTAGACAGTCTTAATCTTAAATCTTTAAAAGAGGATAAATAATTTATTCCAAAACCAAATCAATAGATTTTAGTACTTGCCTATCTCCTACTTTTGGCTCGGAAAAATTAATTTTAATTTGTACCTTATTATTTTTTAATGTTTGCATACTAAATTGTCCTTTTTTAATTGGATAATATCCTACAATGTCTTTACAAAAACAGTGTTTGCCATAGAGTAAATTTATTTGCTTTAAATCATTATCTACAAGTTTATCTAAAGTATTGGCATTAATTTCAATATGTAACGTTTCTGAATCATGACCATCTTGGTAATTATTTGGACTCCCTATCTTAAAAGTATATAGAATCACTATATTATTACCATCGATTACCTTTGGATATATTTTTCCGATACCATCTTTTAATAGTCGTATGGATTTATTCTCCATAATTTCCACATCACAAGTTCCGTTTTTTGGACAGTCTTGTTCTTGTAAATTAACTGTTTTATTATTAGCAAAATTGCTCATAAAATTTGAATTAGTTGACTTACAGTTATGCATCATAAATAGTAAAAAGATGGTAATATACTTCATAAAACTATTTTATAATAATTCGCTCTGTATTAAAACGTATTCCATCTGATATATTTACAAGATAAATTCCAGCCTCTACGTTATTTAAGTTAATTTCTTTGTTAAAAACGGACGCATTATTTACATAGCTTTGACGATATACTTCTCTTCCAATAATATCATATACTTTTACATGAATATCTTCTGTACTATTTGATTTTAATGCTATAGAAAAATTACCATCATTTGGATTTGGACTCAAACTAAACTCTTCAAAATTTGCGATATCCGTAGTTGCTGCATTACTGGTAACAACAACCGTATAATCTTCGACCTCTCCAATAAAACCAATTTGACAAGATGTATTGTATGTAGCAGTAGTAGAATTTTTAATAGAAATTCGCATGGTCATATTACCAAGTGAAGCTGTTGCTGGAACTTGTATACTAATCGTTGCAGGAAATATACCATTAATTTGATTTGGAAAACGAAATTCTTCATCGGTTGTATTAAAAATACAATCTCTATTCCAGTCAATCCAAACAACAGCTCTCGAAGGATAAGTAGCTCCAAGTGTATATTGACTAATTGTTAAATCATAACTAGTACCAAGAACTAAATCTGTTGAAATGGATGTGAAATCAGTATATGGAGTATGTGTATTAGAAGACGTATTATTTATGGTATTAAAAGCTACGGAGTTAATTACATAATCGTAATTATTACCATTATTACCTAACGATGCACATAATCCTGTACATTGTGGTTGAGAATTTACGCTTATAGTTGCACTATTAATAGCATAAAAAATATGATTACTTCCTTTTACCATAATTCTAGTAGTCGAAGCAATAATGCTTGGGACTGTTATTATTTGTGATCCATCATTAGCCGTATTGCTAACTAAAGTAGACAGTACATTTCCAAAACTATCGACTAATAAAATATCTACATTTGCTGCATTTACACCATTTGCCGTAGTTCCTGCAACAAGCCAACTAATTGTTTTATTTTCTCCTGTGTTCCATGTTTCTGCAACTGTTTGCGATGTAACTGCAAATGGTCCTGCTGTATTAGAAACCGTTACTGTTTTTGCATCGGAGTTTGACTGTCCTCCATCTGCTCTATTATCGCGTGTTGTTAATCTAAAATTTAATGTTCTTCCCACAGTTGGAGTTACTTCCCAAGTAGATTGTAAACTTCCTCCAAAAACGGTTTCAAATGCTGGCATAAAACGATTTGGAGAAGTCGTTGGAAATAAAGAACGGTATGCTGGCCCTACAGTTGCACTAGATGTTAATGGCTCTGGTGCATGTGCAGTATCTACCTGTTCCCAACAATACGTAATTGTATCGCCATCTGGATCGGTTGCTTGCCCTTCTAATATATAAGCTGTTCCTTTTGGAATTACTACATTTGGCCCTGCATTTGCGGTAGGTTCGTTATTTCCTGTATTTGTTTGTAAAGCACAAGTTGGTGATGATGTTATTCTAGTATATATTTCTTGTAAACTAAAATGATGAAAATAAGCATCTGAATTTGCTTGTACATTTGCACCTCCACAAATACCAGCATAAGCCATTATTGTTGTTCCTCCACCAGGCTCTCCTGCTGTTGAAGTATTTCTTTGTGCTCCACAGCTATTTGCAGAAGTCGTTGTATTGAATGTATGGTTTGCTCCAAATTGATGTCCTAATTCATGTGCAACATAATCTACATCATAGAAATCTCCTATTGGTTGTCCAGAACCTGTAATCCCTCTAGCTTTAGCATTGATAAAACAAATAGAACCTAAAGAAGCTAACCCTCCTCCTCCTGTACTAAAGGTATGTCCTACATCAAAATTACCAGAACCAATAATATTTGTAATTTGTGTTTGGCTCTCTATTATTAATGCATTTGCATTGGTATTTGTGAAATTATCGGAATCGATAAATATAATATTGGAATTATTTCCTACTAAAACAAATCTTACGGCGGTTTCTTTGGTATAAATTCCAGATACTCTATTAACTGTATTTACTATTGCCGAAAGTACTGCGGCTTTTTTTGTAGCTGTAGTTGCAGAATTTGGGATTCCTTGGTTATTTAAGTGGTATGCAGAATACTCTATAGTACACGCAACTGCTAATCTATATTGTCTTATCCTACCATCTGTTGCATTAAATTGAAAATCTGTCGATGTAGTTGTTTGTCTAGCTACTTCGTCTTTTACTTCGCAAGTAAATTCATTTAAAATTGGTAAATTACTTGCAGAATACAAAATATATTTATCTCTATTTTTTGTATATGGATCGATGAGCATTGCAGATTTCCCTGCTGCAAGAACCATAACGTGTAGTCCATCTGTACCAATACTCATTCGCAATGTTGCTGTTGGATCGTCAATTCCTTGTCCTAAATAAGTTTTAATCATAGGAAATTGTGCTGCTAATGCATCTTCCATTATAGAGATTTCTACCATTTTAAATCGTTGCATTTTTCCATTTTCAGAAGGAAAATCTAAAATTGTATTCGAGTTTATTACAGAAACATTCTCATTGTTTGCTATATTTTGTAATTTAGATTTAATAGATTCCATATCCAAATGGAATAATTGATATTGCGATGGTAAATGTGATTTTACAAACACAACATTGTCTTTTATGTCATTAGAAGATTTCTTCCATATATTTTGACCTAACATCATAAAAGTAGACAATAGGACTACTGGAAATAGTATTTTTTTAAGCATCTTAAAAATTTTAAATTAATTTAAGACGCTAAAGTATTTAAAATTAATTTGAAATCCAACTTTTTACCTCTTTATCCTGTTTGATATTGGGTTAATTGCATTACTTTTTTTTTGTAGGCATTGGGCCTCTTAGATGAATAACTAATCCATTTAAAAAATTACGTAAAAATTGATCTCCACATTCCATATACTTGGGATGATTTTCTCTTCTAAAAATAGCTCCTAATTCACTCGTAGTAACCTTAAAATCTACCAAATTTAATATTTCAACAATATCTGTATCTCGTAGCTTGTGTGCTACGCGAAGTTTTTTCATAATATCGTTATTTGTTAGTCCCATATTCGTTATTCTTTAATTTTTAATATCAACTTTCCTTTTTTATCTCCAGTAAATAATCGTTCAAATGTTTGATAAAAATTTTCTATTCCTGTATAGATTGCTTCTTTACTTTTTAATTTTCCTAGCATTAACCATTGTCCCATTTCTTGTGCTGCAATGGTATATTTATTTGCATAATCCATAACTAACATTCCTTGCATGGTTGCTCTATTAACTAACAGGGATAGATAATTACTTGGACCAACAATTTTTTCTTCATTATTGTATTGCGATATGGCGCCACAAATTACAACTCGTGCATGCATTCGTAAGTTTGCCAAAGCAACATCTAATATTTTACCTCCTACATTATCAAAAAAAACATCGACACCTTTTGGGCATTTTTCCTTTACTGCCTCATATAATTCTGCTGACTTATAGTCTATTGCTTCATCAAAACCCAATTCATTTATCAAATATGCACACTTTTCTTTTCCTCCTGCTATTCCGATTACTTTACAGCCTTTAATTTTTGCTATTTGCCCTACAATACTTCCAACTGCTCCTGCGGCACCTGATACCAATACAACATCATTTTCTTTAATTTTACCTACTTCTAAAATTCCAAAATACGCAGTCATTCCTGTCATCCCTAAGGTACTAAGGTATAATGGCATTGGTGCGATTGTGTCGTCAACTTTATACCAATCTTTTCCGTTTGTGATAACAAACTGCTGTACTCCTCCCCAACCTGTTAAACAATCTCCAATTTTATACTTTGGATGGTTATTTGTTTTTATTACTTTTCCTATTGAACCTGCTCTCATAACTTCTCCAATTGCAATTGGCTTCATATAAGACTTACTATCTTTCATCCATCCTCGCATCGCAGGATCTAATGACACATAATGTTGTTCTATTAAAACTTCGCCTTCTTTTAGTTCTGGAAGGTTATTTTTTTTTACTTCCCAAACATCTGGTGTTGGCATTCCAACTGGTCGTTTCTTAAATAATAGTTGTTTATTCATTCTATAATTAATTATTTCTATTTTTTGTAAATAAATCGTCTTTTATTTTTGGCAATTCTAAATGAAATTTTACGGCAATTAGCCGAATAATTACTACTGTTAAAATAGTAATAATATATTGTACATTATGTGGTGCTTTTACATGATGTAACACTAAAAATGTAAATGCGCCAATAAAACAAGCCAAAGCATAAATCTCTTTTTTAAAAATTAATGGTGTTTTTTGTGTTAACACATCTCTTAAAACACCTCCCATTACCGCTGAAACAACACCCATTACTACTGCTACAAATGGATGTAATCCAAAATTTAATCCTTTTTCGGTTCCTAACATTGTAAAAACACCAATACCAATAGTATCAAATAAAAATAGTGTTTTACTAAGTGGTAAAATTTTACTTTTAAATAAAAACGCAAATAATACTGCTATTAATATAGTCCAGATATAATTTAAGTCTCCTATCCAGTTTATAGGATGGTAATTAATTAAGACATCTCGCATCATTCCTCCTCCAACTGCTGTTACAAATGCAATAATTACAACACCAAATAAGTCAAATTTTTTTTTAGATGCTACAAGTGCTCCACTAATTGCAAAAGAAAACGTTCCTATGATATCTAAACTGTATATGATACTCATCTGTAAATTTTAAATCTTTTTTTAGCAGAATTAAACTTCTTCAAATTTAATGTTCAATTTTTTTTCGATATCGTAGATTTGTTGCATTTCGCTATGTAATACTAATGCTATTGAAAATCCTTTTTTACCTGCTCTTGCTGTTCTTCCGCTACGATGTGTATAATATTCTATTTTTTCTGGCAATTGATGATGAATAATAAAGCCTAAGCCTTGCACATCAATTCCTCTTGCCGAAACATCTGTAGAGACCATATACTGTAAATTCTCTTTTTTAAATGCTCTCATTACTTTGTCGCGCTCTCTTTGCTGCATGTCTCCTTCTAGTGCTCCTACAGAGAAACCTTCTTCTCGTAGTTCGCTTGCTAGTTTTTGTGCTCCTAATTTGGTTCTACAAAATAGAATTCCTCTTTCGTCTCCTTTACTTTCTAGTAAATTAATTAGCACATCTAGTTTATTTGCTAGTGTTGTCATTTTAAATTGATGTGTAATATTCGCATTTACTAAGGATTTTTTATTTACTTCTACTCTGGCAATATCTCCTTCCATATAGGTTTTTACTATACGTTGTATTTCTTCTGGAAATGTTGCTGAAAAAAGCCATGTCTTACGACTTCCACTTGTGTATTCTAGAATTTTGTTTAGTTCTTGTTTAAATCCCATACTCAACATTTCGTCTGCCTCATCTAAAACAACCGTTTGTATGTTTCTTAGGTTTATAGATTTTCGTTCTATTAAATCAATTAATCGTCCAGGTGTTGCGACAATAACATGTGTTGGTCTTCGTAAATTATTTATTTGTTTGTCTATTTTTTCTCCTCCAAATACTGCTTCTACAAATATTTTATCCGTAGCGTATTTTGTAAATTTGAATAACTGCTTTTTTATTTGCTGTACTAATTCTCGTGTTGGCGATAAAATCAATGCTTGTACTAATGGTTGACTTGCATCTATTTGCTGTAATATTGGCAATCCAAATGCAGCAGTTTTTCCAGTACCTGTCTGTGCCAAACCTATAAAGTCCGTTTTTTCTTGTAACAATATCGGAATGGTTTCTTTCTGTATTTCGGTTGGTATTTTTATTCCTAGTTCTGCCAATCCTTCTATAAAATCTTTACGAACTCCTAGTTGCTTGAATGTCATTTTTGTATTGTTAATTCGTTTGTACATTTGTTTTGCAAAGATATGTTTAAATATTGTTTGCTCTTATTTATTTAAACAACATTTTTTGTACTTTTTTCTGCTTCCACATGGACAAGGTTCATTTCTTCCTACTTTTTTAGTTTCGTTAATAATGGTGCCAGCGATAGTATCAATATATTCGTTATATTCGTTATCTGTATAATCTTCTTCTATCTCAAAATCTGTATAAGAAGTATAAATTTCATAGATGTCACTAATTTTTGGTATTTTACCATCTAAATTTTCATCACTTTTCATTTCTTTTTTTACGTCTTCAAAATTTCCACAGGCAAAAAGATCCACATAATTTTTATCATATAATTGTTGTATCAATAAAAGTAATTCTTTTGCTTTAAAATCAAGTAAATTATTAACAATAAAACCATTTACCGAACTATCAATTACATTATCTTCTATATCTGCTTTTAAATAGAATTTAATTATTTTTGTATGCCAATTTAAAATAATATCTTTTGAAATTATTTCATGAAAATAAAATTGTGCTACTGCAGATAAAACGGCACTTTTGGAGTACGTATACACTCCTTCTTCTCTCATAAAATTTTCGTAAAGATTCAAGTGTTTTTTTCCTAACACAAAGAGTACTTCCCAAATATTTTCGGTTAAGAATTCATTTATAAATAATTCAATATAAATTTCATCTTGTCTTAACACTTCTAAAATAATTGGTAAACTAGATGTTGCACCTATTTCTTTTAATAAAAATAATGCATG
Organism: Flavobacteriaceae bacterium; assembly: GCA_026988355.1. Lineage (GTDB taxonomy): Bacteria > Bacteroidota > Bacteroidia > Flavobacteriales > Flavobacteriaceae > S010-17. The sequence continues at coordinate 76,750 of JALSLK010000089.1, read as the reverse complement.
AACGACAAATGTAAATTCGTCTGTATTATAACCTTCATTCTTTTCTTTTTCTATATAATAATCATATCGAGACAAACTATCTATCAATACTTTTTCTAAATCTTGCTGTAATGTTTCTTTCGGAAGCGTTAAAATAGCATCTAATATCTCATGTTTAATATCAATATCAAATAAGTATATTTGTTCTATTTCTTTATGAATAAATACTGGTTTTTTTGTGGTTTGTTTATATTTATTTTTTGACACATCACATTTTACTTCAATCCTTGATTCTTCTTCTTCTTCCATTCGCTCCATAGCAGCTAAATTTAAATGTAAAAAAAAGGTTTTAGACGCATCTTCATAATAATCTCCATTGGTATCAATTTGTTCTAAAATATTTAAACGCAATTCGGCTTCCTTAAACTTTCTAATTGCCGAAAAATATTTGATAGCTATTCCAAAAAATGTTAATACTTCTTGCATTTGAAAAACTTTCCTTTCTGGATATAGCATTTGTATTTCCATATATTCGCCTAAAATCTCTGGTATTTTTTCATACATTTCTTTTAAGTAATATTCGTTTGCCATATTTATTTTGCCGAATAAATAATTAGGATGCTCCGTCAATATCCAATGATTTATCTCAAAAGCCTTTTCGCTATCACCACTACTTGCATATAATGTAGATAAATAATTTTTTAATTGTGGATTTTTTGGAAATTTCTGAATTAATTCATAAAATGTATTTACCATTTTTAAATCTCCCTTAAGTGCTTTTTTATGAAGTTTTTGCAACTTATTTTTTAAATATGGTGTAAGATGATTTTCTTTATCTAGAAAATCAGTATCTGTTGTTATTTTATATTCTAGGAATTTGTACTGTTTCTCCATACTAAAACTATTTTTTTTATTTTAACACAAACAAAGATAATTATTAAATTTTAAACGCTCCATAATTGTTACCTAAATATAAAATCTTAATTTTGAACCGCAATTTTTAATTTTTTAAATTCTCTAATCACAATGAAAGTCTGTATTGCCGAAAAACCAAGCGTAGCTCGTGAAATTGCATCTGTTTTAGGCGCAAACACCAAACGTGATGGCTACTATGAAGGTAATGGCTATGCAGTTACTTATACTTTTGGTCACCTTTGTACTTTATTTGAGCCTCACGATTACAAGGCTTATTGGAAAAGTTGGGATTTAAATAATTTACCGATGCTTCCCGAAAAATTTCAAACGAAAGTTACTAGTAATGATGGTATTCAGAAACAATTTAATATTGTAAAAGGTTTATTTAAAAAAGCGGATGTTATTATAAACTGTGGCGATGCTGGTCAAGAAGGAGAGTTAATACAGCGTTGGGTTATTAATCAAGCTGGTTATACTGGTAAGGTAGAACGTCTTTGGATTTCTTCATTAACTACAGAAGCTATTAAAGAAGGTTTTAAAAATTTAAAACCTGCTTCAGATTATGACAATTTGTATTATGCTGGTTTTTCGAGAGCGATTGGCGATTGGCTTTTAGGCATGAATGCTACTCGTTTATATACTGTAAAACATGGCGGTTACAAGCAAGTTTTATCGGTTGGCAGAGTACAAACTCCTACGTTGGCTATGTTGGTTAGACGGTATAAAGAAATTGTAAATTTTATACCTAAACCGTATTGGGAATTACAAACGCTGTATCGAAAAACTCTATTTAATTGTGAAGAAGGCCGTTTTCTTAAAAAAGAAGATGGCGAAGTTTTAGCTGCTAAAGTCAAAGAAAGTGATTTTGAAATTGTTTCCGTTACTAAGAAAAAAGGAAAAGAATATGCGCCTAAATTATTTGATTTAACTGGTTTACAAGTCTATTGCAATACCAAATTTGGTTTTACTGCAGACGAAACTCTTAAAATGGTACAGAAATTATACGAGCAAAAAGTAGTAACGTATCCTAGAGTAGATACTACTTTTCTTCCAAATGATGTATATCCTAAAGTAAATGGCATATTAAAGAATTTAACAAAATATGCACACTTAACGGGTTCTTTATTAGGTAAAAAAATTAAAAAAACCACACGTGTATTTAACGATAAAAAAGTAACCGATCACCACGCAATTATTCCAACTGGTGTAGAAATGAACTTACAATACAATCAGCAACGAGTTTACGATATTATTACAAAACGGTTTATTGCTGTTTTTTATGAAGATTGTAGTGTTTCTAACACCGCAGTTATTGGTAAAGCTGGCGATGTTACTTTTAGAACCACTGGTAAAGAAATTTTAGAAAAAGGTTGGCGTGTGGTTTTTGAAAAACAAAATGAAAAGGACAGAAAACGGAATACGGAAGAAAAAAACATACTCCCAACATTTGTAAAAGGCGAAAAAGGTTCGCACGATCCCTCTTTTTTAGAAAAAGAAACTAAAGCTCCAAAATATTATACAGAAGCTACACTTTTACGCGCTATGGAAACTGCAGGAAAGCAAGTAGATGATGATGACTTACGCGATATTATGAAAGAAAATGGTATTGGTAGACCTTCTACTCGTGCCAATATTATTGAAACTTTATTTCGACGTAAATATATAAAACGTAAGAAAAAACAACTTTTACCTACCGAAACTGGTATTAAGCTGATTGATACGATTAAGAATATACTCTTAAAATCGGCAGAACTTACTGGTAGATGGGAAAAACAATTGAAAGAAATTGAAAAAGGAAACTTTAATGCTGGTACCTTTATTAAAAATATGAAAAAAATGGTAGACCAATTGGTTTATGAAGTTCGTAGTGAAAAGGTACGTGCCAATATTTCTGCCCAAAACAATTTAACTAATAATACTAGAATTGCTACTAATAAAACAAAAAAGAAAGGAATTCAACAACAAACCTGCCCAAAATGTAAAAACGGCACACTATTAAAAGGCAAAACAGCTTATGGTTGCAGTGCTTATAAATCTGGTTGTAATTTTAGATTACCATTTCAATTTATGTCTAAAAAAATATCGGACAACCAATTTGTTAGGTTAGTAAGTAAAGGTAGTACCGTTAATTTAAAAGGTTTTAAATCTGATACTGGTAAAATAGATGGTACTGTTATTTTTGATACAGATTTTAAGTTGATTTTAAAAATTAATGAGAATTCTTCTAAACCTACAAGCAATAATATTCGCTGTCCAAAATGTAATGCTGGAAATATTATTAAAGGAAAAACCGCTTATGGCTGTAGTGCATATAAAACAGGTTGTAATTTTAAATATGATTTTGATGCTATTAGACAAAAAGCTAATGGAAAACCATTAACTAAAGACTTGGTAACTTCTATCTTATTAAATTCGAATTAATACCAACTCAACATCAAAATACGTTATAAATTATTTATCTTTTCACGGTTTTAATTTTTTATAAATTTAATGGTATTTTCGTTTCCAAATTTTAAAAAATATAAGCCTGGAATCATTTTTTTAATATCTATTTTTTTATCATCGTATAAAAAACCACTTTTTATATTAGAACCTAAAGAATTAAATATTTTGTACTGTGTTTCTTGCTTTACTCCTAAAAGAAATAGGAAGTCATTAGAAGGGTTAGGATATAGTAAGACATTTTTCTGTGTATTAACTATATCTTCTGTCGCTAAAGTAGAACAATCTAATCGTAATGTATATTGATTACTACCAGTGAAGAAAAACTTATTGTTTAAATTCGCTGTAACATAAGCAATATCATCTACTTGAACACAAACAAGATTAGGACAAGAAGAAGCGCCCAACCGAAGATTAGTATTATTGCCATTCTGAATATTAAGTTCTACCAAGGTGTCTATTTGACTACAATCTAAAAGTTCTAAATTTATGTTTTGAGATACATCAAGAGAAGGCAAAAAGTTACGTGATAAATCCAACCATGTTAAAGATACGAATTCTTCAATACCTGTTAAATCATATATATCAAGATCTTCAAGTTGTAAACGAAATACATCTACTATATTAGCAGTAAGTACATAATCATCCAACACATCATCGTAACCTAGATTTATTAATTCTTGTTCAAAATTATTATCAGGTATATATGTCGTTTGACTGAATGAATTAAATCCAAAAAGAAAAATTGTAAAAATGTATATTTGTCTCAAAATTGTTTGCTTTATTTATTGATATTTGGTAATTATTTTGCTAAATTATAACTAAAATTAATTCAGTCTAAGCTGTTGGTTAATTAAAATCTCATTTGAAGTAAGGTTATTTAGCTGTTTTAACATTTCTACGGTTATACCATAATGTCTTGCAATCGCATACAAGGTATCTCCCTTAACAACAATGTGATAAGATGCATTTCTAACATTTGTCTGAGGTTTGGTAAAACTTGTAACTTTTAATTTTTCGCCTACTTGTATCATTCTCGTTTTATCTATTCTATTAAGTCGGCATAACTCCTTTACAGTTACATTATACAACCTTGAAATCGAAAATAAAGTTTCTCCATCTTTAATAGTGTGCACATTTATATTTGCGTTTGGATTACTGTTAGAATCTGCTTTGGCAATAATTTCGTTAACATTATCGGATGCATTTACAACAATTTCTTTTCCATCTACAATAATTTTATAGGATTCTTGAGAGTATACGGCAAATGTTCCGCACAATAATATAAATAGGAATATCGTTAATTTCATATAGGAATTTCTTTTTACAAAGGTAATTATTTAACTAGAACAAAACAAATAAAATTAGTTGATTTAATGTTTTACAATACCTAATGTAGCGATACTACCTTTTTGTAAATTCCACGCTTTATGTGCAATAACATTTCCTTTATCGTCGTAAACAATAAATTCTGCAGTATTTGGACCAACTAATCCTTGATTTATTGCTTGAATATCAATTCTATTATACCCTTTGTCTTTTAAGTTTATGTGTATTGTATAAAATAATCCATCTAAATGAACATTACTTTCTATTTCTTTTTCATTCAAAAAAACTTTTACTCTATCGCCATCTACCAACCCAAAATCTTTATACTCAATGCGAATAAATTTGGTATTACTTTCTATTGTTCCTAAGTTTTGACTGGTCTTTAAATTGGTTTGAGAAACATTTTTACCATCGTAGTGTTTTATTACCATAACATCACTATCTAGCGGTTTAGGTCCTGTCATAAAATTGTGTTTTTTCTCATTGGTTGGATCTAAATATTTTTTCGGATTGAAGGTATAAGATAAGTTTAATTGATCTGTTTTATTGTAAAATAAATACGAAATATCTTCTGTTTCTTCCTTTTCATCAACACGTTCTATATTTTTCTCAATCAATTTAGCATTTATATGAAAGGCATTTGAATAATCTGAAAAACGGTTCGTATTCTCTTTAGAAATTGTATCGTTCTGCGCAAATGTAGATACAGTTACGAAGATTATTAATATAAGAATACTATTTTTACTCATTTTTACCATAAAATTAGGTGTCGTTATTTTACATTAGTTCACAAAATTAATGCCAAGTACTAACAATTGCTAAATTATATTTAATTTTGAACAAAATTCATAAAATTCTATTAAAATGTATTTCATTTTGATAATTAACAAAATTTTCTGATTCTAATTATTTTCAAATGAAAAAAAAAATATTTACTGCGTTATTTAGTCTTATTTTCGGATATTTAATCTATCAAGCATACATTTTCTTTTTAGCTCCAAGCAACAATTTACAAGGTATTTACCTTGTTCCAAAAGATGCTGTTTTAGTTATAGAAACACAAAAACCAATTGATAATTGGGATGATATTAGCAATAGTGACATCTGGAAACACTTACAAACAAATAATTATTTTAAAGACTTAACCAAGAGTTTAGATGGTCTAGATGGTATTTTTAATAAAAAGAAAAAACTAATTGATTTTATTGGCAATCGCTCCTTATTAATATCTGTACACGTATATAAATATAAAAAATATGGGCTTTTATATATTGCCGATTTACAAAAAATATCCAAACTTAAATTACTTAAAAACCACTTAGACTCTTTTGTTAGTGATGAATATAGAGTAAATAAACGTTCGTATCATCAACATACAATTACCGAAATTTATGATAAAAAAAGTAGAGAAACACTTTATATTTCATTTATAGAGAATCAGCTAATTGCTTCTTATGTACACACCTTAGTAGAAAATGCTGTCGATCAATACAAAGAACCTGTTATTGGTAGAGATTTGAATTTTATTGAAATAAATAAAAAAGTAGCTTACGATAATATGTTTCGTTTATATGTGCAATATAATTATATCGATGATTATATAAAATGCTTTTCTGACAAGCCAAACAAAAGGATTAAAGACTTAAGTAATAGTTTAGTTTTTTCTGGATTCCACTTTGATTTACAGCGAAATAACGTATTAACTGCGGATGGCTATACAAATACAAATGAAAGTACTGCTAGCTATTTAAAAGCCTTACAAAAATCGGGCAAAGGATATCGGACAATTGCAAAAGTCGCTCCCAAACGTACTGCGATATACATGAGTTATGCTTTTGATAGTTTTACGGAGTTTTATAAAAATTTTGAAAGCATTCAACAAGAAAACCCAAAACAGTTTAAAGCATACCAAGAGAGTTTAGATAAAATTGAAAATTATTTAAAAATTAATATTAAAGATAATTTTATTTCTTGGGTAGACGATGAAATTGCCGTATTGCAAATGCAGCCTGTGTATACTAAAGGCAATCACGAACTAGCTTTAGTCCTTAAAGTGACTAATAAAACTAAAGCAAAAACAAATCTAGATTTTATTCTAAAACAGATTAAAAAGAAAACTCCAGTAAAATTCAAAACAGTTGCATATAAAGATTATGAAATACAGTTTATGTCTATCAAAGGTTTTTTTAAATTATTTCTTGGTAATTTATTAGACAAGTTTGATAAGCCGTATTTCACTAGAATTGATGATTATGTAATTTTTAGCAATCATCCAAATACCTTGAAAAGCATTATTGATAGTTATATTGCTAAGGAAACCTTAAATAAATCCGAAGATTTTAAAGATTTTAATCGTTATTTTGATAAAAAATCTAGTGTATTTACTTATATAAATACGCCAATTTTGTACGATAACTTATATACACTTGCAGACAAAACTACTAAAGAGCAAATTAAACGAAACAAAAATTACATTATTTGTTTTCCACAAATTGGCTTTCAATTAACACCTTATGCAAATATGTTTGAAAGCAAATTAATTGTTAGTTATCAAGATCCTGTTATTGTAAAAAGTAAAGAACAGTTTAAAGATAAAGATATTATTGGACCTTCGGAGACGTCAAATAATTTGACAACAACCAATGCTAACGATTTAATTCGTGTAAAAGCAAAAGATCTTTTTAAAGTAACGCCCATTTATCCAAATAATTTAAACGCAAAAGAGTACATCACACGATTTAAAAATGGTTCTACACATACAAAAGTTGGACTTAAAGATGGTGTTAGAAATGGCAAATACAGAGAATACCATACCAATGGCGAAATTAAGTTAAAAGGACGTTTTAAAGACGGAAAACAAGTTCGTACTTGGCGAGCTTACGACTCCAATGGTAATTTGTTAGAGAAAAAGAAATTTTAAAGAAAATTTTTATATCGAACTCACGTTGTTAGGAATACATTGCGCTACCCAAACTCCATAAAAAAACACAATAATTACCACAATAAACAATTATCGCCTATTTTTGCAAGGTCAAACAAAATAATAAATGAGTACAAAAACCATTTGGGTAATCAATCAGTTTGCAGGAACGCCAGAGTCAGGATGGGGAGAACGTCATTATTATTTTGCCCAATACTGGAAAAAATCTGGATACGATGTAAAAATTATTTCAGGTTCCTACAATCACATGTTTAAAAAAACGGTAGAAGTTAACGGATTATACAAACGAGAGAATTACAATAACATCGAATTTTATTGGATAAAAACGCCAAAATACAATCCAAGATCTATGAAACGTTTTTATAGCATGTTGGTATTTATGATAAAGGTTCTCTTTTTAAAAGCGAAACAAATCGGTAAACCAGACTACATTATCGTGTCAAGTATGCCAATATTTCCGATAGTAAGTGGTTATTACTTAAAACGAAAACACAAAGCCAAATTGTATTTTGAAATACGAGATATATGGCCATTATCGCTACAATTACTAGGTAATAAATCGGCAAGACATCCAGCAGTTAAATTTATTGGTTGGTTTGAGAAATTTGGCTATCGAAAAGCAGACACAACAGTATCCTTATTACCAAATGCTAAAGCGCATTTTGAAAAAATAGCCAAAAAAGAAGTGAATTTTGCCTATATACCAAACGGAATTGATGAAGAACAGTTAGAAAACGAACAACTCGATAATGAATTTATAAAGCAACTACCAAAAGATAAATTCGTAATAGGATATGCAGGAACTATCGGTTTGGCAAATGCTCTAGAATATCTAATAGAGGCTAGTATAGAATTAAAAAATCATACAGAACTCTTTTTTATCATTGTTGGAGATGGCTATCTAAAAAAAGAATTACAAGAAAAAACAAAAGCCAATAAAAACATTCTATTTTTTCCGAAAATTAGAAAAAACCAAGTGCAACATCTACTTACCTATTACGACATTTGCTTTGTAGGAAGAAATGACACACCACTATTTAAACACGGAGTGTCTGCCAATAAGTATTTTGATTATATGCTGGCAAAAAAACCAATATTAGATTCTAATAATTACATCAAAGATCCCGTAGAACTCTCTAAAGGAGGTATTATAGTTAAACCAGACGATACAAAAGCCATAATAGAAGGAATCCAAAAAATGCATACAATGTCTAAGAAAGAAAGAAACGAAATGGGAGAAAAAGGCTATAAATACGTAAAAGAGAATCATAATATAGCATATCTAAGTAACAAATACATCGCATTATTTAATACAAACAATGACTAAAAAAGTATTATTAACAGGCGCAACAGGATTTTTGGGAAGCCATATATACAATCATCTAAAATCGCAATTTCAGATACACACTCTAGGACGTAGCGCAAGTAATAATACGATCTGCGATATATCGGAATCAATTCCAAAAATAACAACACATTACCAATATGTAATACATAGTGCAGGAAAAGCACATACAATCCCAAAAACAAGAAAAGAAAAAGAAGCATTTAAAAAAGTTAACTTTATAGGTGTTAAAAATATATGTAAATCTCTAAAAACCAACATACCAAATAATTTTATCTTTATAAGTACTATAGCAGTATACGGCAAAGAAAAAGGAACAAATATTACAGAAAACACACCTTTAAATGGTACAACACCTTATGCAGTAAGCAAGATAAAAGCCGAAGCCTATTTGCAAGAATGGGCAAAAAAAAACAAAGTAAACTTAGTTATCTTAAGATTACCATTAGTTGCAGGAAAAAATCCAAAAGGAAATTTAGCGACAATGATTAACGGTATAAAAAAAGGATATTACTTTAACCTAAAAAAATCAAAAGCATTAAAAAGTATTGTACTAGCCGAAGATGTAGCAAAGCTAATACCACAACTAGAAAATAAAACTGGAATCTATAATTTAGCAGGAGAAAAAGATTACAGTTTTAAAGAAATAGCAGCAATCATAGCAAAACAATTAAACAATAAAAAAGTAATGGAACTCCCTTATATTTTAGTTAAATTTGTTGCGTATTTTGGAGATGTATTTTCAATATTTCCAATAAACAGTCGTACATTAGAAAAAATAACCAATCCATTAACCGTTTCTGCAAAAAAAGCAATTACAGAACTCCAGTGGAAACCAAGCAACTTAGAAGAAAAATTTAAACTATAAAAATGCTTAATCGACTACTAGCACTTATCCTTTTAATAGGAATCAGTCCTCTCCTACTCATTATAAGTTTTTTTATATTTATAGACGATGGTTTTCCGATATTATTCACTCAAAAAAGAGTAGGAAAAGATTATACCTTTTTTAAAATGTATAAATTTCGATCTATGAAAAAAAATACACCAAATGTAGCAACACACCTGCTTAAAAATCCAGAACAATATGTATTAAAAGCAGGAAAAATTATTCGGAAATTAAGTTTTGACGAACTGCCAAATTTTATAAATATTTTAAAAGGCGATATGGTATTTGTAGGACCAAGACCAGCATTGTATAACCAAGATAAATTAATGGCATTGCGAGTAAAACATGGTATCGAAAAGCTAAAACCAGGACTAACAGGTTGGGCGCAAATAAATGGAAGAGATGAGATAAGTAACGAAGAAAAAGTAACATTAGAAGTAGAATATCTTAACAAAAAATCCGTTAGGTTGGATGTATCTATTTTTTTTAAAACCTTTACATCCGCATTTTTTGGTAAAAATAAAGGAGTTACTCATTAACAATACAATAACGTAAATTTACTTTATCATACATTTATTGCACATTCACAATAGAATTCTGCTGATACCATTAACTCAACATCAAAATACGCTATAAATTATTTCAAATCTATTTAGCGCATTTTGAAATTGAATTGGTATGAGCGTCTAGTTAAATTCGGATTTTATTGATCTAAGTTCGATTAATAAATAATATATCAAATACCTATTTATAAAGCACAACTGATTATATTTGTAGTATGAATAAAAAAATTTGGCTTTCTCCACCACACCTAACAGGCGAAGAACAAAAATACATCAAAGAAGCATTTGATACCAATTGGATAGCACCAATCGGAACTAATGTAGACGCATTCGAGAAAGCCATTTGTGACTATACAAAAGCCAAGTATTGTACCGTTTTAAGTTCTGGCACAGCAGCAATACACTTGGCATTAATAATTCTTGGAATAAAAGAAAATGATGAAATAATCTGTCCAACATTTACCTTTGCAGCAACAGTAAATCCAGTGCGATACCTAAAAGCAATACCAATATTTGTAGATTCCGAAAGAGACACGTTTAATATGTGTCCAGAATTATTAGAAAAAACCATCCAAGCTCGTATCGCAAAAGGTAAAAAACCAAAAGCAATACTACTAGTTCATATTTACGGTGTACCAGCAAAAATTAAAGAAATACAAGAAATTGCAAAGCAATATGAAATTCCAATAATAGAAGATGCCGCAGATACCTTAGGAGCAACCTATAAAAACAAAAAAATAGGCACCTTTGGAGAAATAGGCATCTATTCCTTTAATGGTAATAAAATAATAACCACATCTGGAGGAGGAGCATTGGTTGCAAACAAAAAAAAATACACAAACAAAGCTGTATTTTTAGCAACACAAGCACGAGATAAAGCAGCACATTACCAACATTCGGAAATCGGTTATAATTATAGAATGTCTAATGTGGTTGCAGGAATCGGTCGTGGACAAATGGAAGTAATCGAAAATCGAATACAACAAAGAAGAAGGAATTACGAGTATTACAAAGAGAATTTAGGACAAATAAAAGAAATCACATTTACTAAGGAACTAGAAAATTATTATGCAAATAGATGGTTAACAACCATATTAACCGATACATTTAAAACAAGAGAAAAAATAAGATTCGCATTAGCAAAAGAAAATATAGAAGCTAGACCTCTATGGAAACCAATGCATTTACAACCTATTTTTAAAAACCATCCAAATTACTTAAATGGCGTTTCGGAAGATTTATTTAATAGAGGACTATGCTTACCTAGCGGATCAAATATGAGTACAAAAGATTTAATAAAAATAACTAATTGCATTAAAAAAGTGTCCCAATAATTAGGATTTTACACAAGTAAAAAACCACATGAAAATTCAAAAAAATATATCTCTAAAAAAATATAACACATTCGGAATCGATGTAATGGCGTCTGAGTTTATCCATATTACATCTGTAGTAAATTTACAAAAGATATTACGAGAAAAACGAAATTATTTTATTTTAGGAGGAGGAAGTAACATGCTATTAACCAGTAACATAAAAAATCCTATTTTATATGTTAATTTAAAAGGCATTGAAGTGATAAATGAATACCAATCGACAGTCTATGTAAGTGTAAATGCAGGAGAAAATTGGCATCAATTTGTACTTTGGTGTTTGCGAAATAATTTTGGAGGCGTTGAAAATTTATCTTTAATTCCAGGAAATGTTGGCACCTCACCCATTCAAAATATTGGTGCCTACGGTGTAGAAGTAAAAGACACCATACATCGTGTAAATGCAGTTGAAATTAAAACAAGAAAAATAGTATCATTTAAAAATAGTGCATGTGAATTTGGATACCGAAATTCCATTTTTAAAAATAAAGCGAAAGGAAAATACATCATTACCAATGTAATATTTAAATTAACAAAAATAAAACACCAATTAAAATACAGTTATGGAGCAATTAAAACAGAGTTAGAAAAAAAACAACTAAAAAAACCGAGTATTATAGATATTTCTAATGCAATAATAAAAATTAGAACCGAAAAGTTACCAGACCCAAATAAAATAGGAAATAGTGGTAGTTTTTTTAAAAATCCAGTAGTAAATCGCAATACTTTCTTAAAAATTCAAGCCAAAAATAAAACAATGCCATTTTATAAAATGGAAACTAACTATAAAATTCCAGCAGGTTGGCTAATTGAGCAATGCGGATTTAAAGGAAAGCGATTTGGAAATACAGGAGCGCATAAAAACCAAGCCTTAGTACTTGTTAATTATGGGAATGCAACAGGAATAGAAGTTTTAAACCTAGCAAAAAAAATTCAAGAAACTGTTCAGAAAAAATTTGGAATTACTCTAGAAATGGAAGTGAATATTTTCTAATAATAGCAACTTCGTATTATAAAATTGTTAGATAAGTTATGCGTAATGAATTATGTAAGTCTTTAAAATACCTCTCAAAAACTCAGAACTAAAGATTTTTTTATCAAAAAATCATTCCAATAATTACAATAAATTACTATATTTCGACGTTAAACCTTAATTCAAACCCTCTAAAATGAAAAAAATATACCTTGTAGTTATCGCAATACTACTTACAAGCATATTATACAATTGCAAAAAGAACGATAACATACCTACAGATATTGAAGTACAAAATTTTGTATGGAAAGGATTAAATGCCTACTACCTTTGGCAAGGAGAAATAAGTGATTTACAAGACAATCGTTTTATATCACAAGAGCAGTTAAATAATTATCTAGATGGTAATGCTCCTAAAGACCTGTTTGAAAATTTATTATACAAACGTGGCGAAATAGACAAATGGAGTTGGATAGTAACCGATTACATCGCTCTAGAACAATTATTTTCTGGTACAACAAGAAATAATGGGATGGAGTTTGGCTTAGTAGGAATTTCAACCACAACAGAACAAATATTTGGTTATGTACGATATGTAATTCCAAATTCTAATGCCGCTATAAATGGTATACAGCGTGGAGATATTATTTATGGAGTTAATGGGCAACAACTTACCAGAACCAATTACAGGAATTTATTATTTTCTGGAGATACATATACTGTAGATTTTGGAACCTATTCAAATGCGAATAATACTGTAATTGCAAATGGTTCCAGTACAACTCTAACTAAGGAAGTATTAACTGAAAATCCAGTGCATACAGTTATTACACATAATATAAGTGGTCACAAAATCGGATATCTATTTTACAATCAATTTGTTGCTAATTTTGATACTGCATTAAATGCAGCTTTTTTACAATTAAAAAATGAAAACGTAACCGATTTGGTACTCGATTTACGATATAACGGAGGAGGCTCTGTACAAACTGCTGTTAATTTAGCAAGTATGATTACAGGTCAATTTAACGGTCAATTATTCGCTAAAGAAAAATGGAATGATAAATGGCAAAGTTTTTTAGAAGCAGATCATCCCAATTATTTAATTAATAATTTTACAAATACATTAAAAACTGGCGAAACTATAAATAGTTTAAATTTAGATAAAATTACTATTATTACTACCAACAGTTCTGCATCGGCTAGTGAACTCGTTATTAATGGATTATTACCATATATTGATGTTAAATTAGTAGGTACAAAGACACATGGTAAATATGTTGGCTCTGTTACATTATACGATTCGGATGACTATACAAAAAGTGGTGCAAACTTAAACCCAAACCACAATTACGCCATGCAACCTTTGGTCTTAGAAATTTTAAATAAATTAGATGAAAATGACAAAGATGGATTCGACCCATACGTTGTACTAGCAGAAAATTATGAAAATTTAGGAAGCATAGGCGATGTAAACGAACCATTACTTGCAGAAGCTATAAGTCTAATTACTGGAACACGTAGAAACGCTCCAATAACAGAGCAAACTAGACAATTACCAACTTTATACCATTCTAAATCCAATCATCCAATGTTATCCAACATGTATGTTGATTTAAAATAAAAATGACAAAATCGCTCCTAATTATATCGCTTATTTGCTTTGGCTATAGCAATAATGCAATTGGTCAAAAAGATACAATTTCATTGTATTATAATATTGGTGTTTATAAATTAGACAAAAAGAATTACGATACAATTCAATCCAAACTAAATCAATTAAACGACAGTGTAAAATACCACGTACAAATAATATCCAGTTGTGATTTTTTAGGAAGTAATAAAAAAAATTTAGTATTATCCGCACAACGAGCAATAACTGTTAGAGATATCTTATTGGTTAAAAAAAACATTACCATTTCGTCCGTAACTTATAAAGGTATTGGCGAAATTTCATCAAAGGGAATGATTAAAAATAAAAACGGAGTGTATAAACATCGTAGAACAAGTATTATTTTTAAAAATGAGACCCAAAAAATGTTTGATGAAATTGCAACATCCCAAAAAGGAGAAGTGTTTATCTTAAAAAGTATTGTTTTTGATCCAGGAAGACATTTATTAAAGAAGAAATCATTACCAATAATCAAAAAATTATTAAAAGTATTGCAAGAAAATCCAAAACTAGAAATAGAAATTAGCGGCCATGTTTGCTGTGGTAAAAATCCAAAAGATTCTATAGATGGATACGATAAGGATACAAAAACATACAACCTCTCGCAAAATAGAGCCAAACATATATTTAATTATTTAATTTTAAAAAAAATAGATTCATCAAGATTGGTTTATAAAGGATATGGTTTTTTACAACCATTACATTTTCCTGAAGATACTCAAAAGGACAAACTAGATAATCGCAGAGTAGAAATAAGGGTTGTAAAAAATTAAATAAAAATGAGAATCGATAAATACCTTTGGTGTACCAGATATTTTAAAACTAGAAGTCTTGCGACACAAGCATGTAAAAAAGGGCATATAAAAATTAATTCAAAAAATATAAAACCTTCTAAAGAAATATTTACTGGAGAGAAAGTAATTGTTCGAAAAAATCAAATAAATTACGAGTTTTTAGTACTAGACACTCCAAAGAATAGAGTTGGTGCTAAACTAGTTGATTTATACAGAAAAGACATTACGCCAAAAGAAGCATTTGAAAATCTAGAAATGTTACGGTTTGCAAAAGATTATTATCGAAAAAAAGGAGAAGGTAGACCTACAAAAAAAGATAGAAGAGATATAGACGATTATAATAACTATGATGAATCCGAATAAAGAATTTTGGAAAAGCAGATACGATACAAACCAAATTGGTTGGGATGTCGGCACTATTACTACGCCTTTAAAAGAGTATATTGACCAACTCGAAGACAAAAATCTTAAAATACTAATTCCAGGCGCAGGTAACAGCCATGAAGCAGAATACCTACACCACAAAGGCTTTACTAATATCTTTGTTATTGATTTAGTAAAGACACCTCTAAATAATTTAGCAAAACGAATGCCTGATTTTCCAAAAAACAACTTGCTACATGGCAACTTCTTTGCTTTAAACGACACTTATGATTTAATTATTGAACAAACTTTTTATTGTGCTATACAACCACATTTACGTGATAATTATGTAACAAAAATGGCTGAATTACTTTCTGTTCATGGAAAAATTGCAGGTGTATTATTTCAGTTCCCACTTACAGAACAAGGACCACCGTTTGGAGGTTCAAAAGAAGAGTATCAGAATCGTTTTTCCAAATTATTTCATATAAAGACATTAGAAACTTCTTATAATTCAATAAAACCACGTAAAGGAATGGAATTGTTTGCTATATTTGAAAAAAAATAAAGCGTAAAAACATGCCAAAATCAATCATTTTAACACATCAAGAGATTCAATATAAAATAAGACGAATTGCATTTCAAATTTATGAAAATAATGCAAATGAAACGGAAATTATTCTCGCTGGAATCGCAAATAATGGATTTCTTTTTGCAAAAAAAATCAAACTGATACTAGAGGATATTTCGGATTTTAAAATAACACTATGCGAAGTTTTAATTAATAAGAAACAGCCATTACATCAAATTACTACTTCCATCCACTCTAAAAATTATACTAACAAATCTATTGTGCTAGTAGATGATGTATTAAATTCAGGAGCTACACTAATTTATGCCATAAAACATTTTTTAAATGTTCCGGTAAAACAATTTAAAACTGCGGTACTAGTTAATCGAAATCACAAAAAATTTCCTGTAAAAGCCGATTTTAAAGGTATTTCACTTTCTACTTCCATACAAGAACATATAACCGTAGAATTTAATCAAAAACAGTCCATTGCATTTTTAGAATAATTAATCTCCGCAACAATTTCATTTATAGATTTATTATCAACTACTATTTGGTGGTTTGCCTTTTCATAAAAAGTTCTTCTTTCAAAAAGATGCTTGGCTATAAATTCTTTTAAATCGGAATTAGAAATATTACGTACTAATGGTCTTTTACTTTTCTCTTGCTGCAGTCTATCATAAATAGTAACAATACTTGCTTTTAAATAAAAAGAAATTGCGTGTTTTTGTATTATTTTTATATTATCTGCATAACAAGGCGTTCCTCCTCCTACAGATAAAACAAATTCTTTATCAGAGGTTAACAATTCTTTTAAATACCTATTTTCAACTTTTCTAAAATATATTTCTCCCTTTGTTTCAAATATTTTAGCAATTGTTTGTTTTTCTTTTTCTTCTATATAATCATCTAAATCTAGATGTAAAAAACCATTCATTTCACTTAACTTATTAGCAATAATTGACTTACCGCTTGCCATATATCCTACAATTACTAATTTCATAATTTATTCATTTTAAGAATACAAAAATAAGTTAAAAAAAAATAAAAAAATACTTGCAGATTTAATTTATGGTAGTATATTTGCAACCGCTAAAGAAAAGAAATGACCAGGTAGCTCAGTTGGTAGAGCATCTCCCTTTTAAGGAGAGGGTCCTGGGTTCGAGCCCCAGCCCGGTCACTAAAAAGCTATTCGCATCGTATCGAATAGCTTTTTTTAATATAAAAACTTCTACTGCATCTATGGCGGAATTGGTAGACGCGCGGGCTTGAGGGGCTCGTGTCTTAACAGACGTGCAGGTTCAAGTCCTGTTAGGTGCACAAAAATATTACACAATAAATTAATTAGCTATTTAAAATACACTATATCGTTTCTATAGAGCAAACGCACACTTTATTTTTTAAAAACGAAATTCATTAGTTTTCAAAGTATTAGTTTTTCATCAATTTAAAAATTGAACTACTCTCAAAACACAAAACACTAATTTTTAATAAAATTTAAAAAATATGAGTTTGTCCTGATCGTTTCTATTTAGAACAAATTACAATGTTTTATTTTTTACCTTTTTTTTAACATGATATCTCTATTAAAAAAGTAAATTTACACATGCAAAAAACACTATTTTATATACTCTTAGTTATTGTTTCCTTTTCTGCTATATCACAGAACAACGAAGAAGCGAAATACACATTAAAAGGTAGAATTATTGATGTTAAAACACGTTTTCCTTTAAAAAGTGCTCATGTACTTAATTTAAATTCGGTAGTAGGGACTATTACAAATAGATTTGGTGAATTTTCGATTTCTGCAAAAAAGAATGACACTTTACATATTTCATATATCGGATACGAATCTATAAAACTAAAAGTGACTAACGATTTGCTTAAAAATGATAAAATAAAAATTGCAATACATGAAAAAATTGTAGATATTAAAGAAGTAAAAGTAAAAGCACACAATTTAGTTGGAGTTCTTGCAATTGATGCTAAAAGTGTACCTGCTTCTACTCCAACAAGAATTCATATCAATGGTCTTGCACAAGCATTCGAAATTGGCAGACCTACTTCTCGAAACTACGAATCTCCTCTTGCTGCTGTATTTAATCCTGTAGATTTTTGGTATCAAAAATTAGGCAAACGACCTAAAGAGATGAAAAAACTAAAAAAATTACGTAAAGACGATCAGTTACGTGAAATTATGGAACAAAATTTTAATCGCGAAATCATGCTTGAGTACCTTAGTATGACTAGAGATGAATTACATGATTTATTAAAAGATTGCAATTATTCTAAACGTTTTATTAGAAAGGCTAGTGATTTGCAGATTGTAAATGCTGTAATAAATTGTTACGAAAGTCACAAAACAAATAAAAAAGGAAAGGTCAAAAAAGAAGTTATTCATTTAAAAAGCGAATAACATTAACCTATTGATGGTATTCTTTAAAATCTGATTTTATTGTATTTACAAAAAAAGAATTAAACGTTTTTTTTCTATACTTTTTTACCTCCTGAATACCAATAATAGAATTTGTGATAAATATAGAATCCGCTTTTTGTAGGTCAAATGGAGATATTTCAGATTCTTCTAAAACAAACATACCTATTTCACGTATCATTTCAATTACTTTTTTCCGCATAATACCTTTAACACAACCTTCCGTTAAAGCAGGTGTAATTATTGTATTCCCTTTAACTAAAAATATATTTGCATTGGTTGCTTCCACTACATTCTTTTTTTCATTGAGTAAAATGCAATTATCCAAATTATTTTCGGAAGCATAAATACTTGCTACAACATTTAAAATTCTATTATTCGTTTTAAGTGTAGATAATAATCCCGAATTTATATAGTAATCTTTAAAAAGACCAATACTATAATTTTCAACTTTAGAAATTTTTAATTGATTTACCTCTATAAGAAAGTTTATTTTATTTGTATTTGGCGTATAAAAACCACCATCTTCTCTAAAAATAGTAAATTTAACCCTAGCTTTATTCGTAAAACCGTTTGCTTGTATTGTCTTTACAATCTCCATCTCAAAAAAATCTAAGGTAAAGTACATTGGAATTTCCATGCGAAGCATACGCATAGAAGCCATTAATCTAAAATAATGATCTTCACTAAATTGAATTTTACCATCCACAAATTTATTGGTATCGAAAAGAGAATCGCCATAAGAAAAGGCACGGTTGTTAAATGTCAAATTGATAGCTGATTTTGCTATAATTTCTCCATTAAAATTTATCATTTCTAAAATTATTTAAATATACGCAATAAATACTTTATATTTAAGCTCCTATCTTATGCTTTAAATTGTCTATTTGACTCTCCCAAAACATCTTAGACTCTTCTAATTCATTTTCTTCAGCAAAATCGGTTACAATTAAAGACACATCATTTGTCAATTCGTCTACAATAATTTTAAACTCAAAATAAAAATCTTCGTCTTCATCTTCGTCTTCTAACCATCTATATTGTACTCTTTCTTCTTTATTAAATATTTTTTGTTTTGCTTGTTCCTCAGAATCATCCCAAAAAAAGGTAAATATTTCTCCTCTAGAATTTACATTATCTGCAAACCACTCACTTAATCCATCAGGAGAAGACAAATAATGATGCAAAAAAGAAGAGGATGCATGTACTGGAAACTCTATCTCAAACTTTGTTTTTTTTGACATTTCATATAATTTTAATCGATGACAATATATATAATAATTGAAGATAAAAAAATCTTTTTAAAACTAATTTTAAATTATTTTTAATCAATTTTTCTTGTCATAATTAAATATGTTTCTATATTTGCATCCGCTTACAAAATATCTTTTTCTGTAAGTAATTATGGCGAGGTAGCTCAGTTGGTTAGAGCGTCGGATTCATAACCCGGAGGTCAGGAGTTCAAATCTCCTTCTCGCTACAAAAAAGTCGAAGATTTATCTTCGGCTTTTTCTTTGGAATACAACTCCTTAATATCGAGATTCGATATTAAAAAAAATATTCATTTTTTAACGATATTATTTTTCAAATAATAATTTGCCTACCAATAACCATAATCGTAACTTGGTCGCAACTAAACTTTCAAAATGAAACCACTACAAAATTGGTTTGATGAATATGCAATAAGCCATCAAAATAAAACCAATCAGACGATACACCTTATTTGCGTACCAGCAATTTATTTTAGTATTATTGGTCTATTTATGAGTATTAATAGTACTTTTTTACAAAAAAATATTGGATTATCAAATCCACTTATCGAAAATTGGGGAACCCTAATACTTATCCCTATATTGGCTTTTTATCTGCGATTATCTTTTAAAACTTTTTTAAGAATGTTTCTATTTTCGGCACTTTGTATTCTCGGCAATTATTATTTAGGAAAACAAGTACCTCTTTTGTATGCATCACTAATTATTTTTGCTATTGCATGGGTTGGACAATTTTATGGGCATCATATCGAAGGCAAAAAACCTTCTTTTTTTAAAGATTTACAATTTTTACTAATTGGACCTCCATGGGTTTTTAAAAAAATGTTTAAATAAATACGTATGAAAAATATAATCCTTTACGAAGATTTTACCAAAGTAGATATTAGAATCGGAACAATAATAGAAGTGCAAGACTTTCCAAAAGCACACAAACCTGCATATCAGATAAAAATTGATTTTGGAGCATTGGGAATTAAAAAAACATCTGCACAAATAACAACCTTATACAATAAAAAAGAACTACTAGGAAAACAAGTTACAGCAGTGATTAATTTTAAACCAAAACAAATAGCTAATTTTTTAAGCGAATGCCTTATTCTTGGTATTCAAAAAGGAAAAGATGTCGTTTTATTAAAATCAAATGAAATTATTAAGAACGGAGAACAAATTAACTAAGCTGTTTTAATTACACATGACAAACCAACTAATAAACCTTAATAGTAAACTTAAAGGAGAATTATTTTACGACGATTTACATTTAAGTATATATGCTACAGATGCGTCTGTTTATCGAAAAATACCACTTGCCGTAGCTTTTCCAAAAACCAAAAAGGATTTAAAAGAGTTAATCCATTTTGCCACAAAACACGAAACAACCTTAATACCAAGAGCGGCAGGAACTTCGCTTGCTGGACAATGTGTTGGCGAAGGAATTGTAGTCGACATTTCAAAATACTTCACTAAAATATTAGATTTTAACAAACAAGAAAAAACAGTTACTGTACAACCAGGCGTTATTAGAGACGAACTCAATCAATATTTAAAACCTCACGGATTGTTTTTTGGACCAAATACATCAACATCAAATCGGTGTATGATTGGCGGAATGGTAGGTAATAATTCTTCAGGCACAACTTCCATTCAATATGGTGTAACAAGAGATAAAGTATTGGAATTAGACACTTTATTAAGTGATGGCTCCGAAGTGAAATTTCAAGCCTTAAACAAACAAGAATTTAAGCAAAAAGCGATTGGCGATTCGCTTGAAAACAAGATTTACAATTGTATTCTTACGGAATTATCTGACGAAAAAAAACAACAAGAAATTAAAGACAAGTTTCCAAAAAAAGAAATTCATCGTAGAAATACAGGATATGCAATTGACAAACTTCTTGACTTTAATCTTTTTGGTGGAAATGAAGAAAAAATCAATCTTTCATCTTTACTTTGTGGTAGCGAAGGAACACTATCATTAACAACCAGTATAAAGCTAAAATTAAATGATTTACCTCCAAATAATACGATATTAATAGCATCGCATTTTTATAGTATTTTAGAAAGTTTAAAAGCCGTTCAAGTTGCAATGAAACACAATCTATTTATGTGCGAACTAATGGACAAAACCATATTAGATTGTACAAAAAGCAATAGAGAACAAGTAAAGAATCGTTTTTTTATACAAGGAGATCCAGAAGCAATATTAATGTTAGAAGTTCGTGCAGACTCACAAAAAGAAGTCCAACAATTGGCAGACAATTTAATTGCAACTTTACAGCGAGAAAATTTTGGATATGCACACGTAAAAATCAAGGATAATGCCATAAAAAAAGTAATCAATTTACGAAAAGCAGGTTTGGGATTATTAGGAAATATAATTGGCGATAACAAAGCCGTAGCATGTATAGAAGATACAGCAGTTGCGCTAGAAGATTTGCCAAATTACATTTCGGAGTTTACACAAATGATGGACGATTTTAAACAAAAAGCAGTCTACTATGCACATGCAGGTGCTGGTGAATTACACCTACGACCAATCTTAAATCTAAAAAAAAATACAGACGTACGACTTTTCAGAGAAATAACCAATAAAGTAGCACTACTCGTCAAAAAATACAAAGGCTCATTTAGTGGAGAACATGGCGATGGAATTGTACGATCCGAATTCATTCCGTTACTAATTGGCAATAAAAATTACGAGCTTTTAAAGCAAATTAAAGTAGTATTTGATAGTAATAATATATTCAATAAAGGAAAAATTATAGATGCATATAAAATGAATGCATCCTTACGTTATAAAGCGGATAGAGAAGAACCAAAAATAGAAACTATTCTTAATTTTGATGACAATCAAGGCATACTTCGATTGGCAGAAAAATGTAACGGATCTGGCGATTGTAGAAAACCAATAAGTGCAGGAGGAACCATGTGTCCAAGTTATAGGGCTACAAAAAATGAAAAAGATACGACAAGAGCAAGAGCAAATGCATTGCGAGAATTTTTAACGAATTCTGATAAAATAAATAAGTTTGATTACAAAGAACTTAAAGAGGTATTCGATTTGTGTATTAGCTGTAAAGCTTGTGCTAGCGAATGTCCAAGTAGTGTAGATGTCGCTTCCTTAAAATCCGAATTTCTATACCAATATCACAAAAGTAACACACCTAGCTTTAGAGATAAATTATTTGGAATTAATACCAGTAAATATGCTAAAATTGCATACCTCTCTCCTACACTTGCTAATTTTATAGCAAACAGAAAAATAACAAAATCCTTTTTAGGTATTGCAAAAGAACGTACTATTCCAAAATATGCGAAACAAACCTTTCGAGATTGGATCAAAAAACAAAAGCCAAATAAAAAAGAAACCTTAAAATCTATATATCTTTTTATAGACGAATTTACAAATCTATATGATGTACAAGTTGGTATCGACACTTATAATTTACTACAAAAATTAAACTATAATATCCTTGTTACCAATCATACAGAAAGTGGGCGAGCACAAATATCAAAAGGTTTTTTAGCAGAAGCAAAAAAAAATGCAAATAAAAATGTAGCTGTGTTTTATGATAAAATTTCTACTGAAACTCCATTAGTAGGTATCGAACCATCTGCTATTTTAACCTTTAAAGATGAATACTTACGACTAGCAAATGAAAATATATTAGCACAACAAATAGCAAAAAATACACATACTATAGAAGAATTTATTTCGTCTGAAATAACTATTGGAAACATAAACGCTTCGCAATTTACAAAAGAAGCAAAAACAATTAAAATCCATACACATTGCCATCAAAAAGCATTATCGACATCCCAAGCAACTTATGCAATGCTCAATATCCCAGATAATTACAATGTTACCTTATTAAACACAGGTTGTTGTGGTATGGCAGGATCGTTTGGTTACGAAAAAGAACATTATGATATAAGTATGCAAATAGGAGAAAATTCCATTTTTCCGAAGATAAGAAATATAGCAATAGATGTAGAGCTTGCAGTTGCAGGAACAAGTTGTAGACATCAAATTATGGATGGTACAAAAAGAAAAACAGAACATCCAGTTAGTATACTATGGAACGCTATAATTTAAGACTTAATTATTTTTTTAATAGCTGTTTTTCCATTTTTTAAAACTATTTTCACATAATAAATACCTGATTTTAAGTGTAATATATTCACTTTAGTAAATGTGTTTTTATATATTTTTTTACCTAATTCATTAAAAACAATAACCTTTTCTAATACATTATCATTTAATTTAATATTAAAACTACGTTGTATTGGATTTGGATAGATTGTAACATCCTCTAATAAAAAATCATTTATAAAAACTGTTGAATCATATTCGTAAGCACCAACATCAATAGTCGTGCCTGTAGGTCGTGTCTCAAAAGCAGTAGGATGTATATACTGCATGTTTGGAGTAAGTGAATTTCCATTAACCGAACTTACTGCTGTTCCTACATTTATTGCTGGCGAGTTTGAATTTAGATGATAATCGTAATTTGCTTCATCTACAAAATTCATATTACTTATTGTTGCTTCAATAACATTATTTGACATTGTAGTAGTAGTTCCATTAATTACATTTCCAATTCCTGTAAATATATTATTTGTAATATTTGCAATTGTGGTTCCTCCTTGTATATGTATAAAATTACATGTACCTCTTTTATTAACCAACGTGTTATTTATTAAATACAATTTATTATTAGCATTTGACAAACCTTCTAAACCGTAACCAACCAAATTATTATTTTCTGCGTTTGACCCTTGCATCAATAAATTTCCCATGATAATCGAAAACCCACCATTTGGCAAATCAATTAATCTACTAGATCTACCAGTTTGTTCATCCATTATTCGATTATACATAATATAATTTTCATTTGCTCTAGATTTTAGATTATGTCCTACAAGTGCATGGTGCGAATAATTATATCTAAAAGTTAGTTTATTTACATGACCTATATATAAATTATGCGTAAAACCAGCGCCAAAACCATTATGATTAAATTCGGAATACTCTATTAAAATATCTCCAACATTAGAATTATTTGTCAAAATTCCGTTTTCATTATCATGAAAATAACAATATCTAATCGTTAAACCATTACCATCCAATCTAATTCCTGCACCATTTTGATCAGGTACTGTGGCTCCTGAAAACTCAATGTTCTCTACCGTAATATTATTACCTGCACAAACCCAAATTCCTTTTCCAAAAATGTATTGCCCATTTGCAACTAAATGTGGTTTTCCTCCCACACCTCTAATTATTAAATTGTCTCTATTCCAAACGGCCAAAGCTGCATTACCAATATAAGTTTCTTCATCAATTTCGATAATATCTCCATTTTGTACAATGTTAGCTGAATAGAGTGCTCGTGGCGAAACATAAGCTCTTGTGGAACCAACATGATAGGTTGTAGCATAACCTGTCAAGGTTATAAACATCAAAAATAATTGTATATTTTTTTTCATTTTACTTACTTGTGATTATCATTATCTTTTAATCATTTTTTTAATTACATTTTTTCCATTTTTAGTAGAAATTTTTACAAAATAAATTCCACCATTAAAATCAGAAATATTTATTAAACTTGTGTTTAGCCTTCTTAATTCTTGTCCTAATTCGCTATAAATAACAACATTATCTATACTATCATTTTTAATCTTAATGGTAAATGAATTTTTAGCAGGATTTGGATATACTGTTACACTAGTATCAAATTCATCTGAATCCGTAGTCAAAACATTTTTATATTCAAATGCTCCAATATCAAATGCAGAACCAGTCATTACACGCACTACTCCATTTGCAGGATGTTTATACTCCATCGTAGGTAAATAATCCGTATCGACAATTCCTATCATAGAGGTTGCAATATCAACACAAGATGAAGAATTTATTAACTCAAAATTTTTATTAGTTACATCAATAAAATCAGGAGTTACGCCCAAAATTGGTTGTGTCGTATAAACTACATTTGCCGTAGCTTGATATCCGAGTGCCGTATAGTCGTTTTGCAACCAATTATTTGTATAAAACTCAATTGTTCCTCCATCTCTCATCAATCGTAAATTAGTAGTTCCGTTTTTATGAATAATATTGTTGTGCATCTCTAAAGAGCCTTCCATAGTTAACGAATTGTTATCATCAGTTACATCAAATAAATTTACATACCAATAATCGCTAGTATCTCCTTTTATATATACAGTATTGTTATAAAAAAACAAGGAACCTCTTTTTGCATTTACGGAACTATTATCATATCCAAAATGAATCATACTTGATGCAAAAGGACTTTGTGTTATATCATTTTCTATTACGTTACCATATACATAAGCATCGTGATAATTAGGTTCTTCTGTAAGAATATGACAACCTTCTTGGCATTCTACTAAATCAATTGCTCTTGAAGAAGATTCAATCCAATTATATCTAATAATAGTACCTGATGATCTATCTTTTAATGAAGATCCAAGACTTCCAGGTACTAAACTTCCAATTTTATTATATTGAATAATTGTTCCAGCTGCTTGAGCATAAATATTATGATGCTTATCATCATCTACATTTCCATTATCCCAAATTTCATTATATTCGATTAATAAATCTCTAGAGATTTGATTTTCATCTCCATTTGTATTTGTAAAAATGCCTTGTGAATTATGGTGTATTTTACAATGTCGAATGGTTAAATTTTCACATACAATAGCACAAATTCCTGTTCCAAAATTACTATAGTTTCTAACATTTCCGAATTGATCTGTAAATGTATGTTCAGGCTTAACTCCTGTAATTTCAAGATATTCAATAATTAGATGCTTTGGTTTATAATCACTCCAAGAATCATTCGGACCTCTATAAATTAAAAATAAAGACAAATCTTCGGTATATTGGCTGCTAAAATAACTAGCAAATTGTGCATTAGTTGTAGCATTTTCTCCAGTTAGGACTGGCAAATCTCCATTAGTATTAGGAATACCACGTATTATTATCGGATTTACTTCTGTACCTTGTCCTCTTAAAAATATTTTCTCAGCATAAGGCATACTACGCCAATGTATTTGCACAATATCTCCAGCAATTAAACTTATCCATGGAACATCACCTAGCTCTGTATATGTTTGACTTGGACCAACATTATAAGTTGTTGCATAAATGCTCTGAACTATAAGTAAATAAAGAATGAGGTAAGTAGCTTTTTTCATGATATTGATATTAATTAGTAAATGTTAGTCATTTTACTGTTTTAAAGTTAAAAACTAAATCTAAAGAAATTCTAAAGCCTTAAAAATTAACACTATAAAATACAGTAAAAATAAAAATTAATAATACCATCTTTGTTATTTCTTTTTTAGTATAATAAAAAAAAATTGTATTTTTGGTACGTAATTAAGTCGTTTAAAAATGGCAAAATAGTAATTCAATAATTAAACTAAATTTATGTTAAAAGCAGGTGTATTAGGTGCAGGTCATCTAGGGAAAATTCATTTAAAATTACTAAATCAATCTACTAAATATGAGCTAGTTGGTTTTTACGATGCGAACGAAGAAAATGGTAAAAAAGTGGCAGAAGAATTTGGTTATAAATATTTTAACTCCGTTACGAGTCTAATAGAAGCTGTAGATGTAGTTGATATTGTTACACCAACATTATCACACTTTGAATGTGCTAAAGAAGCAATTACTAAAGGGAGACATGTATTTATAGAGAAGCCAATTACCAAAACAGTAAGTGAGGCTGAAGCAATTAGAACATTAGCAGACAAATACCATATAAAAGGGCAAGTTGGTCATGTAGAGCGATTTAATCCAGCATTTATAGCTGTAAAACACTTAATTGATAGTCCAATGTTTATAGAAACGCATCGCTTGGCAGAATTTAATCCTAGAGGAACGGATGTTCCTGTTGTATTAGATTTAATGATTCACGATATAGATATTATATTAAGTGTGGTTAATTCTCCAGTAAAAAATGTGCACGCAAGCGGTGTTTCGGTAATTAGCGAAACACCAGATATCGCAAATGCACGAATCGAATTTGAAAATGGCTGTGTGGCAAACCTAACCGCAAGTAGAATTTCGATGAAAAACATGCGTAAATCACGATTTTTCCAAAAAGACGCTTATATATCTGTTGATTTTTTAGAAAAAAAGAGCGAAGTGGTAAAAATGAAAGATGTACCAGAAAATCCAGATGAATTTGCTATGATATTGCAAAATGCAGAAGGTGTAAAAAAACAAATCTATTTTGAAAATCCAACTATTGAGAATAATAATGCCATATTGGATGAGTTAGAAACCTTTGCAACTGCTATAGAAAATGAAACTACGCCAATAGTAACTTTAAAACATGGCACAGACGCACTACGTGTTGCACAACAAATTATTGACTGCTTTTAAAAGTAATTAAACAAATAAACGACAGAATGAAAAATATAGCCGTAATCGGAGCAGGAACTATGGGAAACGGAATTGCCCATGTTTTTGCACAAAATGGATACCAAGTAAACTTAATTGATATTTCGGAAGATGCTATTGATAAAGGAATCGCAACCATTACAAAAAATTTAGATAGACTAATTGCAAAAGAGCGCATTACAGAATCTATAAAAAGGGATACTTTAAGTAATATTACTGCTTTTACAGACACAAAAAAAGGCGTTTCTAATGCAGATTTAGTAATTGAAGCTGCTACAGAAAATGAAGTTATTAAATTAAAAATATTTCAATTGATTGACGAATCTGCTCCTAAAAATGCCATATTGGCAACCAACACTTCTTCCATTTCAATTACAAAAATAGCAAGTGTAACTAGCAGACCAGAAAAGGTAATTGGCATGCATTTTATGAATCCAGTACCAATCATGAAATTGGTAGAAATTATTAGAGGTTACTCTACAAGCGATGCTGTAACGAAAACTATTATGGAAGTTTCTAGTAAACTGAATAAAATTCCGTTAGAAGTAAACGATTATCCTGGTTTTGTTGCAAATCGTATCTTAATGCCAATGATTAATGAAGCCATAGAAACCTTATACAATGGTGTTGCAGGAGTTTATGAAATTGATAATGTCATGAAATTAGGAATGGGACATCCTATGGGACCGTTGCAATTAGCTGATTTTATTGGATTGGACGTTTGCTTATCTATATTGCAGGTAATGTACGATGGTTTTAAAAATCCAAAATACGCACCTTGTCCATTACTAGTAAATATGGTTCAAGCAGGAAAACTAGGCTCTAAATCTGGCGAGGGTTTTTACGATTATGCAGAAAGCAGAAAAGCAGAAAAAGTATCCAAACAATTTGTGTAATAACCTAAAAATCCATCCATAAAATTTTATGGATGGATTTTTTATATTATACCAATTCGATTTTTTAGCTTATTTAGTAAAATGTAGAAACTAGCTTTTTGCAGCTTTTTTAGCTTCTTTTTTTAATTGTCTTTTCTCTTTAAAATTACCCATTAACCAATATGGTATAACGAATGTAATTACAAAAATCATCAACCAAAACCCCATTGTAAAGATCGTTAAAAAGATTAAAAAACCAACAAACTGTGCTATGTCCATATTATTTCTATATTTTATATTTTAAATGCATAGCAAAAGTAATACCTTTTTTTTAAACTAATATACTTTTTTTTGAGTTTATTAACAATTTGATGAACATTAGGGTACAATACTACAGAAGTCAGTAGATACTTTTTGCCACTTTTATCGCAACATTATTTACGTAAATATTAACCTTAGTTCGATATAAAATTTATTTTATTCTTTTAGGCACTTCTATAATCAATTTCATTGATATTTTGTAAATTTGTAGTACAAAAAAAGAAACAAATCATGGCATACAGAATAGAAAAAGATACAATGGGAGAAGTTAAAGTTCCGTCGAACAAATATTGGGGAGCACAAACAGAACGCTCTCGTAATAACTTTAAAATTGGTCCTAGTGCAACCATGCCTTTAGAAGTTGTTTATGGTTTTGCATATCTAAAAAAAGCTGCTGCATATACCAATTGTGAATTGGATGTTTTAACTGTAGAGAAACGCGATTTAATAGCACAAGTTTGTGATGAAATACTAGATGGGAAACACGATAATCAATTTCCATTAGTAATTTGGCAAACTGGTTCGGGCACACAAAGTAACATGAATGTAAATGAAGTTATTGCTAATAGAGCGCAAGAAATTGCAGGAAGAATTATCGGAAAAGATGAAAAAATAATCCAACCAAACGACGATGTAAACAAATCACAATCTTCTAACGATACGTTTCCTACTGGAATGCATATTGCAGTGTATAAGTTAATTACAAAAAATACGATTCCGAATATAGAAAAGTTACGTGACACATTACATAAAAAAGCAATTGCATTTAAAAGTGTCGTAAAAATTGGTCGTACGCATTTAATGGATGCAACTCCACTAACCGTCGGACAAGAATTTTCTGGTTATGTATCTCAATTAGATCATGGTTTAAAAGCATTAAAAAATACATTAGCACATTTATCCGAATTGGCTTTGGGCGGAACTGCTGTTGGTACTGGACTTAATACTCCTAAAGGATACGATGTTCTTGTTGCAAAAAAAATAGCAGAATTTACAGGTTTACCTTTTATTACTGCACAAAACAAATTTGAAGCACTAGCGGCACACGATGCTATTGTTGAAACGCATAGCGCCTTAAAAATACTTGCAGTTTCTATAAATAAAATTGCACATGATATTAGAATGTTAGCATCTGGTCCTCGTAGCGGAATTGGCGAATTAAGCCTTCCTGCAAACGAACCTGGATCTTCTATTATGCCAGGAAAAGTAAATCCAACACAAGCAGAAGCATTAACTATGGTTTGTGCGCAAGTTATCGGAAATGATGTAGCTATTTCGGTAGGAGGCATGCAAGGTCATTTTGAATTAAATGTTTTTAAACCTATGATGGCTGCAAATGCTTTACAATCTGCTCGGTTATTAGGAGATGCCTGTCTGTCTTTTGCTATAAATGCGATTGAAGGCTTGGAAGTTAATCAAGAAAAAATAACGGAATTATTAAATAACTCTTTAATGTTAGTTACAGCTCTTAATACCAAAATTGGATATTACAAAGCTGCTGAAATAGCGAATACGGCACATAAAAATGGAACTACTTTACGAGAAGAAGCAATCCGTTTAGGTTATGTAACCGAAACACAATATGATGAATGGGTAAAACCTGAAGATATGACTGGAAGTTTGTAACAACAAAATATTATACCAACTCAACATCCAAATTTAACGGGTTATTCTAGGCTATATTTAAAATAAATAATCATTTATTCCAAGTACATTATTATCCAAATATTTTTTTAAAAACGGTTTGGTAAATAGTTGATTTCCTGCTATTTTTTCATTTTTTAGTACTGCTACAATGTCTAATTTTAGATAATCTTCCAACATAAATTTGGAGATATTTCGATAACTGTAATGCCACGACTCGTAATTATATCCTGTTCGGAATTTATTACTCGTATACACACGGTAAAATCCGTATTTATGCGCATTTTCTTCCATCCAAGTAACATATTTACTATGTATTGCTTTATTATTTAGAAATTTTTTATTGTAATCAACCAAGTCAACATCTGTTCCCCAATGGTGCCTTGATGTTCCTGGTATTGCAGAATATTCTTTGACTTTATTTATTGCTTCTTTTACAGAATATCCTTGTGCTTTAAATTTTTTAAATTTCCTAGACCAAATTCTATTCTGATGTTCAAAACTTCGATAAGCTGAGATTACATGTATTCGCACTTCTTTTACCAATGCTTCTTTTCTCATTTTCTCTAATGCTAGATATGCTTCTTTTTGCATCTTATATCCTTTGCCATAGAGTTTTATTTTTTCTTTACCAATAAGCATATCTTTAGAATATTTTTTTCTTTTACTAGCAAAGAGTGTAGGCGAAAATAAAGCAAAACTTGCCAAAATAATATTCGCGATAAAAAAACGTCTATTTTGCATTTATAATTCTTTATACATTAGATAATGATAACATACATGTTCTATATAAAATCGTTTTCCTTTGATTTTAAATCCAAGTTTTTTATAAAAATCGACAACATGTTCACGAGCATTACACCATAATATTTTTACATCTTTTTCGACACTTACATCTACTACTTTTTTAACCAACTCCTTTCCTACTCCTTTACTTTGTTCCTTAGGCTTTACCGCCATACCACGTAATTGTATTTGTTTTCCTTCGAGTAATGGATTTTTATTTTTCATCATCGTTACAATACCAACATTTACATCCTCTAAAAAAGCACCATAATGTATTGTTTTTATATTAAAATCATCTTTATATTGATAAATATAATCTTTATTTGTTTTTAATACTTCCAATCGTAGATTGTAGGTGTCTGTTGGGCTTATTTGTTTAATTGTAATCATACCTAATCTTACTTCTTATATCTTACATCTTACATCTTGCATCTTACTTCTTACTTCTTACTTCTTACATCTTACATCTTACATCTTGCATCTTACTTCTTACATCTTGTATCTTACTTCTTGCTTCTTGCTTCTTACATCTTGTATCTTGCATCTTACATCTTACTTCTTACATCTTGCATCTTGCATCTTACTTCTTACATCTTGTATCTTACTTCTTGCTTCTTACATCTTGCATCTTACATCTTACATCTTACATCTTACATCTTACATCTTACATCTTACTTCTTGCTTCTTACATCTTACATCTTGCATCTTACATCTTACATCTTGCATCTTACATCTTGCATCTTACATCTTGCATCTTACATCTTACATCTTACATCTTGCATCTTACTTCTTACTTCTTACTTCTTACATCTTACATCTTACTTCTTACATCTTACATCTTGCATCTTGCATCTTACTTCTTACATCTTGCTTCTTACTTCTTGCTTCTTACATCTTGTATCTTGCATCTTACATCTTACTTCTTACATCTTGCATCTTGCATCTTACTTCTTACATCTTGTATCTTACTTCTTGCTTCTTACATCTTGCATCTTACATCTTACATCTTACTTCTTACATCTTGCATCTTGCATCTTACTTCTTACATCTTGTATCTTGCATCTTACTTCTTACATCTTACTTCTTACATCTTGCATCTTACATCTTGCATCTTACATCTTACATCTTGCATCTTGCATCTTACATCATTATTTTTTTTGTTCTGCATGATACACAATG
Source organism: Flavobacteriaceae bacterium (assembly GCA_026988355.1). GTDB lineage: Bacteria > Bacteroidota > Bacteroidia > Flavobacteriales > Flavobacteriaceae > S010-17. The sequence goes on along the minus strand of JALSLK010000089.1, from coordinate 43,657 downwards.
TTTAAGTAAATGCAGTAATTGTTTTAAAAGTGTTTTTTTTGTAACATAAAATTAGTGCTTTTTTTTGATTTCTTCTAAATTTTAGATATTAATGTAAAATTTGAAAAGAATTATTTTTTTTTAATGTAATAATTCGGGTTTAATAACCGCTAACTTGTATCTTATACCAAGTTGATATCAAAATAAGCCAAAAATCAAATTGGTATTGCTTCTACTCTATATTCCAGTAAAATTACTAGGAGAAATTACTTTTAATTCTGCTTTAATACTATTCGAAACATCCAGTTCATCTATAAAATTATGTATGGACTTTTTTGTAATTTTTTCGTTTGTTCTTGTAAGTGCTTTTAATGCTTCGTACGGATTTGGATACGCTTCTCTTCGCAAAATTGTTTGTATTGCTTCTGCAACTACTGCCCAATTCCCTTCTAAATCTTCTTCAAATTTGGTTTTATTTAATACTAATTTATGCAATCCTTTTAACGTAGATGCAAAGCCTATTATGGTATGTGCTAATGGTGTTCCCACATTTCGCAATACAGTAGAATCGGTTAAATCTCGTTGCATTCTAGATATTGGTAATTTGGCAGATAGGTGTTCAAAAATAGCATTTGCAATGCCTAAATTTCCTTCTGAATTTTCAAAATCTATTGGATTTACCTTATGTGGCATTGCAGAAGATCCTACTTCCCCTTTTTTAATTTTTTGTCCAAAATAATTCATAGAAATATAGGTCCAAAAATCACGATTCATATCTATTATAATAGTATTTATTCGTTTTAATGCATCAAATTGTGCTGCTAGATGATCGTAATGTTCTATTTGTGTTGTAGGAAAAGAATGGTGCAATCCTAAAATTTTCTCTATATAATTTTTCCCAAATTTTTTCCAATCTATATGTGGATATGCAACTACATGTGCATTAAAATTTCCTGTTGCTCCTCCAAATTTTGCAGCGTAAGGTATTCTTTGCAATAGATTTACTTGTTGCTCTATACGTTCTACAAAAACAGCTATTTCTTTTCCTAACCTCGTTGGCGATGCTGGTTGTCCATGTGTTCTTGCAAGCATGGCTATATCGCTCCATTCGCTAACTAATGTTTTTAATTTTACAAGTAAATTTGCTAATTCTGGATAGTAAACAGCATCAAACGCATTGTTTATCGACAGTGGTATTGCTGTATTATTGATGTCTTGAGATGTCAATCCAAAATGAATAAATTCTTTATACTCTTTTAATTTTAGCGCATCAAACTCTTCTTTAATAAAATATTCTACTGCTTTTACATCGTGATTTGTAACACGCTCTATTTCTTTTATTTTTAGTGCATCTTTTGTAGAAAAATGAAGGTAAATTTTACGCAATAAGTCAAATTTATTTTTATCAAAATCTTTTAGTTGTGGCAAAGGCAATTCGCATAATGCTATAAAATATTCAATCTCAACTTTTACGCGATATTTTATTAAGGCTTCTTCAGAAAAATAGTTTGCTAATTGTTTTACTTTATTACGGTATCTACCATCAATTGGCGAAATTGCATTAAGAGAAGTCAAATTCATTTTGATTATTTTTAAAAAACAAATTTAATGAAAATGTTCCTAGTCAAAACAAAATACTTCTAAGTTATTAACGACTTGTAAACTTTTTAATTTGTGCTAAGGTAATTAATCCTCTCGATTTATATGCCGCCGTTTCTTTGTCCATATTGTCAATAATAATCGCTTGCAAGGCTCCGTGAATCCAGTCAAATTGCTTTCCTAAATAAAATAAAGTTTGCATTGTATATGCTTTTATGGCTACTTTATGTCTTGAAATCATCCAATCAAATCCTACTTCTGCAATGCTTTCTTTATGTTGGTTTGTAAAATTTACTATGGTTGTTTTTTGACTTTTAAGTACCAGAATTTGACATACTTTCGCAATTGATCTTACAGCACTATCGAAATGGAGTTTTTGAATATTTTGTGTAAAATAATCTAGGTTATCGTACAACCAATGTATTTTTTTTTTACATACAAACTCAAAAACCCATGCTGCTTTTATGGATATTTTAGTATCTATATCAAAAATAATTTTTAGGAGTATATCGAAACGTTCTCTGTCTTGCATTATTAAGTTTGCTACTCGGAGTCTATTCTCTCGCAATGCACTTGTATTGTTAAGTTGTTCGATAATTTCATTTTTTGTCATACTCTTTTAATTCCTAAAAAATCGTATAAATAATTATATTCATACGATTTTATTTTTTTTTACATTTTAAATGGATAAGGAATTTAATACCGCTTTTAATCTTTCTTGTGATGGTCTTGGTGCATTTGCATCTATAATGTTACCTTCTGGATCTATTAATATAAAACGTGGTATTCCAGTAATTCCGTATGCTCTAATAAAATCAGATTGCCAAGCTTTATCTGCAAATAATTGTATTCCTGGCATTTGCTTATCTTTTACCATTGCTTTCCATTTATTTCTTGCATTTTCTAGCGTTTTATGTCTTTTTACATCGTCTACTGATATTCCAATAAAAGCGATATTTTTTGATTTGTATGCTGCTATTAACTTTTTTAAATATGGCGTTTCCTTTTTGCATGGTCCACACCAAGTTGCCCATACATCTATATAAATATATTTTCCTTTAAAATCATCTAGCGAAGTTGTTGTTCCTTTGTAGTTTTCATAATTTACAAATTTTGGAGAGGGTTTTCCTTTTACTAAAGCGGTAAGCACTCTATTTTCTCTCGTATAGTTACTTTTTAAATAATCTATTATTCTATTATTTTTTGTAATCTCTTGTGCTTTTAATGTAGAATCTATTTTTGGAGAAGCTAATAATGTATTTAATTTCGTTTCTATTTCTAATATTTTTACATCAAAATCGGACTTATTCATTCTAAAAAAGGATTTTAAATTCCGTAGGGTTCCTTCTCTATCAAATTTTTGCTTTTTAATTATATAATTACTTGTTTCCGAACCTTCTCCCGTAAAAGAAAGTGAATTATTAAAATCCTTATAATCGTAACTAATATGTACATCGTTACCATTTTTAATATGTAAAATGGTTTTGTTTTTAGCATCATAAAAAGTATGATATCCTGGTTTATTTATTTTTATTGTATCCGAAAATGTACCATCTGGATTTACAGTTATCGTCTTTTTATAACCACGACTCATAATTGAGACTTCACTTGCTTCGTTGTTCGCTATTAAACCTGAAATTGTTGCATATTCTGTAGAATGCTTTCCGTTACAAGAAAATAGAAAACTTACAATTACGAATACAATACTATATTTTTTTATCATTTCTAATTATTTAACAAATTTGTTAACATCTCTTTTGTAATTGAATCTGAAGGTCTTGACGCATCTGCATCAATGACATTTCCGTTTGGATCAATTAATATGAATCTAGGTATTGAATTGATTTCAAATTCTTTACTAAAACTATTGTCTTTACCTGCAAACAATTGAATTCCTCCCATTTCTTTATCTACAATCATTTTTTTCCATGCTTCATGTTTATTCTCCTTATCTACAGATATACTTACAAATTCAATATTTTTACCATGAAATTCTTTTTCTAATGTTTTTAAATGTGGAATTTCTGCTTTACATGGTCCACACCAAGTTGCCCAAACATCAATGTATACAAATTTACCTTTTAAGTCTTTTAATGAAGTTGTCCCTCCTTTATCGTTTTCATAATCTGTAAAAGCAGGTGATTTTTTACCTTTAAAAGCAGCAAATTTCATTTTTCTTTCGTTGATTCGTTCATATTGTCCTTTTAACATTTTGTCCAACGCTCCTATTTCTTCTTTTTCTTTAACGGCTAAAATACTATCAATACCTTTTGATTTTGCTAAGAAATCTAAAAATTTATTTTTAATACTTGTCGTTTTTTCATCAAATACTTTTTCATCTAAATCGAATAAATCATCGGTAAACAATTCTTCTTGTAGTAACATTTTTTGTGCAAGGTAATTGTTAGATTCTGCTCCTTTACCCTTAAAAATAACGGTTTCATCAAATTCTTTTGTATCTAAAGTTAATTTAATATTATCTCCATTTTTTAAATACAATTGTGTTTGTTCATTTCCATCCGAAAAAGTAAAAAATGCACCTTCGGATTTAAGTAATAAGGTATCTGAAAATGTACCATCATCGTTCATTTTAATTTTTTTAGTGTAATCTTCTCCCCTTATAGACACTTCATTTCCATGCGAATTGGTTATTTTTCCAGAAAATTTCACATAATCTTTTGGTGTTCCATCATTACAAGAAATGAATGCAATTGCTAAAATAAATAATAGGCTGTATTTAGTCATTGTAGTAAATTTTATTGTATTATTAATTTAATAGTTTTTCTAATAATTCTTTTGTTTGTGGTTGTGATGGTCTTGTCGTTCTAGAAGCTACAACATTTCCGTTAGGATCAATTAATATAAACCTTGGAATGGAATTTACTCTATATGCTGCTGTAAAACTTTTGTCTGCTCCTGCAAATAGTTGAATCCCTCCCATTTTTTTGTCTGCTATCATTTTCTTCCATTTTTCATGTGCACTTTGCTTATCTATAGAGATGCTAACAAACACAATATTTTTACCTTTAAAATGTTCTTCTAATTTTTGTAAGTATGGAATTTCTCCTCTGCATGGTCCACACCAAGTTGCCCAAACATCAATATATACATATTTACCTTTTAAATCTTTTAGAGAAGTAGTCGTTCCATCATAATTTTCATAATTTGTAAATTGCGGTGCTGGTTTTCCTATTGCCACAGTTTGAATTTTTACTGGTGCTGCTATTACCTTAGTTTTGACGTCTTTTGGTTTTTCGTTTACACATGAAAAAAGTGTAATTACAAAAATAAGAAGTACTGTTTTTTGAATCATAATTGTATTTTTATGTCATAATATTTTACAAATATAGTCTATATTTTTATAAATTACTTACAGAATATTTGCATAGTAATTTATGTTTGTTGAATTTTGAACCATCTTTAAAATCTAATATGGAAAATAGGCATTTTATAAGTTCTAAATTTCTTTCTATTTCTAAAGTAAAAGAAATTATAGAAACCAATAAAGAAATAAAACTCTCGGAGGAGAGTATCTCAAAAATATTGGATTGTAGAACTTATTTAGATGCGAAAATTAAAAATTCTAAAAAACCTATTTATGGTATAAATACTGGATTTGGCTCTCTATACAATGTAAAAATTAGAGATAATGATTTACAAAAACTACAAGAAAATCTCGTAAAATCTCATGCTTGTGGTACTGGAGAAAAAGTACCTAAAGAAATTGTTAAATTGATGCTATTTTTAAAAATACAATCGTTGAGTTATGGACATTCTGGTGTGCAATTAGCTACTGTAAATCGCTTAATTGATTTTTATAACAATAACATCTTACCTGTAGTTTTTACACAAGGTTCGCTTGGTGCTTCTGGAGATTTAGCTCCATTAGCACATCTTGCTTTGCCTTTAATTGGCGAAGGAGATGTTTATTTTAATGATAAAATTGTTGCTGCAAATAAAATGCTACGATTATTTAATTGGAAAAAAATCGAATTAAAATCTAAAGAAGGTTTGGCTCTATTAAATGGAACACAATTTATGAGTGCTTATGGTATTTCTCAATTACTAAAATCTTTTAAACTTTCGTATTTTGCCGATTTAATTGGTTGTATTTCCTTAGAAGGTTTTAATGGTAGTGTTGCTCCTTTTAATGCATTAACTCATTTTATAAGACCTCATAATGGGCAATTAAAGACAGCTAAGCGTATTCGTCGGTTTTTAGAGGAAAGCGAAATTACGAAACAAGATAAAGAACATATACAGGATCCATATTCGTTTCGATGTATGCCACAAGTTCATGGTGCCACAAAAGACACACTCGATTTTGTTAGAAAAACCTTCGAAACCGAAATTAATTCCGTTACCGATAACCCAAACATTTTTAGAAAAGAAGATATTATTATTTCTGGAGGAAATTTTCATGGACAACCTCTCGCACTTGCTTTTGATTATTTGGCTATTGCTATGGCAGAATTAGGAAGTATTTCGGAACGCAGAACATTTCAGCTTATTTCTGGAAATCGCTATTTACCTCCATTCTTAATTAAAAATTCTGGATTAAATTCAGGTTTTATGATTTCGCAATATACAGCAGCAAGTATTGCAAGTCAAAATAAACAATTGGCAACTCCTGCAAGTGTTGATAGCATTGTTTCTAGTAATGGGCAAGAAGATCATGTAAGCATGGGAGCGAATGCTGCTACAAAAGCAAAAAGAGTTGTAGATAATGTAGCGCGTATTTTAGCGATTGAATTGTTTAACGCTTCCCAAGCTCTACATTTTAGAGAACCTTTAAAAACTTCGCCATTTATTCATCGCTTTATTACAAGTTTCAGGCAAGATGTTCCTATTGTAGAAAAAGATATTGTCATGCAGTATGCAATACATAATGCCATATCTTTCTTACAAAATACTCATATAGATAATGAAGAATTATTTTAACCAATGACAAAATATATTTCTAGCATACAAAACACTTTAGTAAAAAATACAGTACTCCTAAAGGAGAAATCTAAAGCTCGAAAAAAACAAGGATTCTTTGTATTAGAAGGTGTTCGTGAATTAACTCTTGCTATTAAAGCTAATTATAAAATAGAACAACTTCTATTTTACACCAAATTGATTTCTTTTGAAGAAGTTGATAAATTGGTTACGAATGATGTAGAATTAATTGAAATATCGAAAGATGTTTTTCAAAAATTGGCTTTACGAAATACAACCGAAGGCATTATTGCCATTGTAAAAAATCGAGAATTTAGTTTAGAGAACATGCACTTAAAAAACAATCCGTTAATTTTAGTTGCAGAAGCTCCTGAAAAACCTGGAAATATTGGTGCTTTATTAAGAACTGCCGATGCTGCTAATGTAGATGCTGTTATTATTGCAAATCCAAAAACAGATTTATTTAATCCAAATATTATTCGATCTAGTGTTGGTTGTATTTTTACCAATAATATTGGAATTGGTTCTACTTCCGAAATTATTAGTTATTTAAAAAAACATCGTATTAACTTATTTGCTGCTGCATTACATGAGGATTCTGAAATTTATATTCAACAAGATTTTACGAAAGCAACTGCTATTATTGTAGGTACAGAAGCAACTGGTTTAAGCAACACATGGATGCAACAAGCAAAAAAAATAATTATACCAATGCAAGGAGAAATAGACTCTTTAAATGTTTCTGTTTCTGCTGCAATTCTTATTTTTGAAGCAAAAAGACAACGTAAATTTGCTTAACAAACTAGACATGACTCCACTTTTTTATATTATTATTGGCTTACTTCTTCTCGATTTTGTAGTTGCTACTTTGTTAAATTTTCTAAATGCCAAACATTATAAGGACAAGTTACCTTTACAATTACAAGATGTATACGAAGCTAATGAATATAAAAAATCACAAGATTATAAAAGAGAAAATAACCAATTTTTAAATATTACGTCTTTATTTTCGTTATTGCTTACACTTGGTTTTTTCTTTTTTAAAGGTTTTGCTTATATCGACACTATTGCAAGACAAATATCGGATAATGAGATTCTAATCTCTTTAATTTTCTTTGGAATTATTATGCTTGGAAGCGACATTATTACCACTCCATTTTCGTATTACAAAACCTTTATTATTGAAGAAAAATTTGGTTTTAATACATCTACCAAAAAAATATTTTGGATGGATAAACTTAAAGGTTGGTTTCTTTCTATTGGTCTTGGTGGTATTATTTTAGCTTCGATTATTTGGTTTTATCAAAAAACTGGAACCAATTTTTGGCTATATACTTGGGCATTTATCGCTGTTTTTTCTGTTTTTATGACCCTTTTTTATTCCAGTCTAATTGTTCCGTTATTTAACAAGCAAACTCCTTTAGAAGATGGCGAATTAAAAAATAGTATTCAAAAATTTGCTTCTAAAGTTGGATTTAAACTCGATAATATTTTTGTGATAGATGGTTCTAAACGTTCCACAAAAGCAAATGCTTATTTTTCTGGTTTTGGTATAAAAAAACGAATTGTATTATACGACACGTTAATAAAAGATTTAGATGTAGATGAAATCGTTGCTGTTTTAGCACACGAAATTGGGCATTATAAAAAGAAACATGTTTTTATTAATATGGTGCTTTCTATTTTATTAACAGGTCTTACGCTATATATTTTATCCCTTTTTATAGATAATGCATTACTTTCGGAATCTTTATCTGTATCAAAACCTAGTTTTCATATTGGTTTAATTGCTTTTGGTGTTTTATATACTCCTATCTCCGCAATTACTGGTTTATTCATGAATATTCTTTCTAGAAAATTTGAATATGAAGCAGATGATTATGCAAAAAAACATTTTGGAAGCAAACCATTAATCCAAGCATTGAAAAAATTATCTAAAAATAGTTTGAGTAACTTAACTCCTCACAAAAGCTATGTTTTTTATCATTATTCACATCCAACATTATTACAGCGTATACTAAATTTAGATAAAGAATAATAGATGCTATTGTATTGCCCTTTCTATAATTCCTAGTTCTCTATTTTCTAAAATTTTATTTTTTATCTTTTCTTCTTGAGAATTAAAATAATCTAAAATTTCTGTTTCATTTAATTGAAATAGACTCAATATATATTCTGAATATGTTTTTTCTTTATCTTCTAAAAAACCATGAAAATATTTCTCTGAAACTTGTATATTACTATGAGATTCTATTGACTTAAGTTTTTTGTATAAATTTTCTATTTCTTTTTTTACGAGTAAGGACAGAAATTTTCTTTTAACAAAATACGAGTCTACTATACCTTTAAGGTCAAATTTAGCTTCAAAATAATCGATTGTCCAAAAATAGTTTCCATTTTTAGCAGAATGTTTAACTATTCCAAATGCTTTTCCTGTTTTTTTTAACTCTTTTTTTATTTCATTAAAAATTAACAATGGCATCTCTTTGCAATTAATCATATCTTGTGGTTCTTTTAAAACTTCAAGAATATCATAACCTGTAATATGTAAAAAGTAATCGTTTACATATTCAAAAGTACCTTCTTTATTAATCTTAGATATAATCGTTAAATTTCTATTGAGAATAACCTCTCTTTTAATACTACTTTGGTAATTTTTCTTTTTCATTTTTTTAAGGGGAATTAAATAAACGTTTAAGGCTGTAAAAATCGTTTATTATATTATATATAATTGTGATATATGTTACATCTTTAAAATTTATGCTCTTTTTAAGTTAAGATGTAAAAAATACATTTTTATAATTTCAATACAATTAAATTGTTTATTTTTACTTTTAGGTATTCTAATTACTTTCCTAGAAGTAATTGCTACTTTTAAAGTATTATCTATGACATATAATGAAGAAGAAAAAAAAGAAATAATTAAGCGATATAAAGATTTGCTTAGCGATACTTATGAGACTTTAACAAAAAAAGATAAAGAACTCATTCGTAAAGCGTTTGATTTAGCTACCGAAGCACATGTTGAGCAAAGACGCAAAACTGGAGAACCATATATTTATCATCCAATAGCAGTTGCAAAAATTGTTTCGAATGAAATTGGTCTTGGTGCAACCTCTATTGCAGCTGCATTATTACACGATGTTGTAGAAGATACGAAATATACAACCGAAGATATTCATAAACTATTTGGAGAAACTATTGCGAGAATTGTAAAAGGCTTAACAAAAATATCGCACTTAAAAAAAGATCAAAATGTATCGCTACAAGCAGAGAATTACCGAAAGATGTTACTTACTTTACATGATGATGTACGAGTAATACTTATTAAAATTGCAGATAGACTTCATAATATGCAAACAATGGATGCAATGCCTCCACACAAACAAGTAAAAATTTCATCGGAAACTTTATTTATTTATGCACCACTTGCACATCGATTAGGATTGTATAATATAAAAACACAATTAGAGGATTTAGGCTTAAAATATACCGAACCAGAAGTTTATCAAGATATTTTTAATAAAATTACTCAAAGTAAAGAAGAGCAAGATATTTATATCAAAACTTTTTCTAAAGTAATTAAAGATACTTTAGACAAAGAAAAAATGAAATACGAAATAAAAGGAAGACCCAAATCCATTTATTCTATTCGTAGAAAAATGCTAAATCAAGGTGTAACTTTTGACGAAGTTTATGATAAATTTGCAATACGAATAATATACAATAGCACCAGAAAAAATGAAAAATTTAAGGCTTGGAAGATTTACTCTGTTGTAACCGACCACTTTACACCAAATCCAAAACGATTAAGAGACTGGATAACACAGCCAAAATCAACAGGTTACGAAGCATTACACATTACCGTAATGGGTTTAAAAGGAAGATGGGTAGAAGTGCAAATTCGATCGGAAAGAATGAATGAAATAGCCGAAAGAGGTTATGCAGCGCATTTTAAATACAAGCAAGGTAATGCAAAAGAAAGTGGTTTAGAGACTTGGTTAAACTTATTAAAAGAAACTTTAGAAAATACGGAGAGTAATGCTGTGGATTTTGTAGAACAATTCAAATTAAATTTATATGCTAAAGAAATTTATATTTTTACACCAAATGGCGATATTAAAAATTTGCCCAAAGGAGCAACTCCTGTAGATTTTGCCTTTGCAATTCATACCGAAGTCGGCCTACAATGTCGAGGCGCAAAAGTAAATGGAAAAATTGTTCCACTAAGTCATGAATTACAAAGTGGCGATCAAGTTGAAATTATTACTTCTAAAAACCAAAAACCGAAATTAAGTTGGTTAGATTTTGTTATTACAGCGAGTGCAAAATCAAAAATAAAAAACTCCCTAAAAGAAGAAGAAAAAGAGATCGCAAACGAAGGTAAAGAAATTTTATCTCGTAAATTAAGACATATAAAGATTCCATTTAATGAAAAAACAATAAATGAATTAGTAAACTATTTTAAACTCAAAACAAGTTTGGATTTATTTCTTAGGTTTGGAAATGGAACTATAGAAAATAAACAATTAAAAGAGTTTGCAAGCAATAGAAGTAATAGTTTTTATAATTTTTTTAAATCAACTATTAGAAAGAAAAATACAACTACTACCACAAAAGTAAAAGAAGAAATAACCTATAAATACGATTTACTTGTTTTTGGCAAGGATGAAGAAAAATTAGATTATAAAAATGCAAAATGCTGTACTCCAATACCTGGAGATAAAGTTTTTGGATTTATTACCATATCCGAAGGTATAAAAATTCACAAGCTAAACTGTCCAAATGCAGTAGCTTTACAAGCAAATTATGCCTATCGAATTTTATCTGCAAAATGGATTGATTCTTCACAACAAGAACACAAAATTTCACTTTTAATTAAAGGAGTAGACAATAAAGGTTTGGTTACAGAAGTGACACGAGTTATATCCAATCAATTAAATATTAACCTTTACGGAATTAATATAAATGGCGATGAAGGCTATTTTGAAGGGAAATTAAAAATTGGAATAAAAAATAAAGATCAATTTAAGAAAATTGTTATCGCTCTTAAAAAAATTGACGGAATTGTTAAAGTTTCTAGAGCTCAACAGTAAAAAATATTCTCTATTTGTTCAAAACTTGTTTATTATTTTTATAAAATTAGACCACACAACATCTATTAACTCGTAAATTTGTTATTTAATATCAAAAACTATTCTTTAAAATGGATACTAATAATAATCAAGAAGTTGTAAAGAATGTTTTTACAAATTTTCTGGAAACTAACGGACATCGAAAAACACCTGAACGATACGCTATTCTACAAGAAATTTACGATCATGAAGAACATTTTGATATCGAATCTCTGTATATATACATGAAAAATAAAAACTATCGTGTAAGTAGAGCGACACTCTATAACACAATTGAGTTATTATTAGAAAGTGGCTTAGTTAGAAGGCATCAGTTTGGGCAAAATCAATCGCATTATGAAAAATCTTATTTTGACAAACAACACGACCATATCATTTTAACAGATACTGGAGAAGTAATCGAATTTTGTGATCCTAGAATTCAAAATATTAAAAAAACGATTCAAGAAGTTTTTGATATTACCATTACAAAACATTCGCTTTATTTTTACGGGACAAAAAACAAATAACAAAAATCAATACTTAGAAATGGTAGATTTATTATTAGGCTTACAATGGGGAGACGAAGGCAAGGGAAAAATTGTCGACGTATTAACTAAGAATTATGATATTATAGCAAGATTTCAAGGAGGTCCAAATGCAGGTCATACCTTAATTTTTGATGGAAATAAACATGTTTTACATACCATTCCTTCTGGTATTTTTCACGATAATGTGGTAAATGTTGTTGGAAATGGTGTGGTAATTGATCCTGTAATTTTTAAGAAAGAATTGGATAATTTATCGGAATACAATATCGATTTTAAATCCAATTTGTTGATTTCTAGAAAAGCACATGTAATATTACCAACACATCGGTTATTAGATGCTGCTTCTGAAACGGCAAAAGGAAAAGCAAAAATTGGTTCTACTCTTAAAGGAATTGGCCCTACATATATGGATAAAACTGGTAGAAACGGTTTTAGAATTGGAGATTTTGAATTGGATAACTGGAAAGAAAAATTTCATGCTTTAACTAGAAAACATCTTTCTATGTTAGATTATTTTGATGTAGACATTCAATTTGATTTAAAAGAACTGGAAGAAGAATTTTTTATTGGTGTTAAAAAACTTAGAGAGTTAACCTTTATTGATAGTGAGCAATATTTACATGAAGCAATGCGAAATGGAAAAACTATTTTGGCCGAAGGTGCACAAGGCTCTTTACTAGATATTGATTTTGGAACTTATCCATTTGTTACTTCGTCTACTACAACTGCTGCTGGTGCTTGTACTGGCTTAGGGATTCCTCCAAATAAAATTGGCAATGTTTTTGGTATTTTTAAGGCTTATGTTACTCGTGTTGGCTCTGGTCCTTTTCCAACGGAATTATTCGACGAAAATGGAAAAATTATGGCAAAAGTTGGTCATGAATTTGGTGCAACAACTGGTAGAGCTAGAAAATGTGGTTGGTTGGATTTAGTTGCTTTAAAATATGCTGTTGAAATTAATGGTGTTACTCAACTAATGATGATGAAAGGAGACGTTTTATCTGGATTTGATACTTTAAAAATAGCAACTACCTATAACTATAAAGGCAAGAAAATAGCACATTTACCATATAATATTGAACCTGAAAATGTTTCTGTAAATTACGAATCGGTTAATGGTTGGAAAGCTGATATTACACAAGCAACTGATGTAAAAGATTTACCTCAAAATTTATTAGACTATGTAGCGCTAATTGAAAAATTTGTAGGTGTTCCTGTTAAAATTGTTTCTGTTGGTCCTGATAGAAAACAAACTATTTTTGTATAAATCATGTCTATAACTAATAACCTACAACAAATTAGAAAGACGTTGTCTGGAAATGTAACCTTAGTTGCTGTCTCTAAAACAAAACCAATTACTGATATTTTAGAAGCGTATCATGCTGGTCAACGTGTTTTTGGAGAAAATAAAATCCAAGAAATGACCACAAAATTTGAGGAACTTCCTAAAGATATTAAATGGCATATGATTGGTCATTTACAACGGAATAAAATCAAATACATGGCGCATTATGTAGATCTTATTCACGGAATTGATAGCTTTAAAACATTAAAAGAAATAAATAAACAAGCAAAAAAACACCAACGTGTCATCCATTGCTTATTACAAGTTAAAATTGCGCAAGAAGATACTAAGTTTGGTCTTTCTTTTTCAGAAATTGAAGCTATTTTAAATACTAATAATCTTAAAGAATTAGAAAATATTAAGATTTCTGGTTTTATGGGAATGGCTAGTTTTACAAATAACCAAGTACAAGTAAAAAAGGAGTTTTTAGCTTTAAAAAAATTCTTTGATTCTCAAAAAGTTAAAAATTCTGCTAATATAGATCTCCAAACTCTTTCTATGGGAATGAGTAGCGATTACCAATTAGCAATAGATTGTGGTAGCTCTATGGTTCGTGTTGGTAGTGCTGTTTTTGGGAGTAGAAAGAAATAATGAAATCTTTTTTATAAATTTAAAACTATATTTTAGTCATTTTCTTAGTTACTGTTTCTCCATTTTGAGCAATTAAATGTATATAATACATACCTTTTTCTAATTTTGAAACATCGATTGCACTTAAATTAGAATTTATTATTTCTTTCCCTAAAACTGTATAAATTTTTACAGTTTTAATGGCTATAAAACTATCATTTTTAATATAGATATAATCTCTAACTGGATTTGGATAAATTACCAGATTTTTAATTGTAAATTCTTTAATTTCTAACACATTACATGCTTCTTGTGTTTCTACAAAAGTACTAGTCGCATCTATATCTAACCAGTTGCTTGTACTATATACTGCATCGTCTACAAAAATACAGGTTAAATTGGGGTTATTTGTAACATTAAAAAATGTTATTATTTGATTATTGCCATTTCTTAAATCTATTGTGGTTAGGTTTTGATTACCAATACAACCAAAACTTTTTAATAAATTGTTCGAAGTTAAATCTAGACTAGTTAAAGGGTTATTTGTACAACCAAAACTTTCTAAATTAACCAAGCCACTGATGTTTATAGTAGAAATACTATTATTACTTAACTCTAAAGAATATAAACTTAAATTATTACCATGCACAAATATATTTATTTGATTATTATTAGAAACTACTCTTTCTATTAAGGTGTTATAACTAATATCTAAAGTTGTTAATTGATTATCAATACAATATAATTTCTTTAATTGTACGTTTTGACTAATATCTAAACTGGTAAAATAATTGTAATTACAATCCAATATTTCCAAAGCTGTAAAATCTTGTATTCCTGTTGTATCATAAATCGAAGCAAAACTAAGATCTAATCCAATAACATTTGCAATATCGCTTGTTAGTACGCTTTGATTAATAAGATTATCACTATCAATACCCAATTCAATTAATCTAAGTTCAAAAGCTGGATCTGGTATTGCAGTATATTGGGCTTGTACAAACCCAATATTTGCAATACATAACATCCCAAAAAGTATCTTTTTAATTTTCATCCTTTATTAGTGCCTTTTGCTTTTTGCTACCATCTATATATTCTTTTTGAATGATATAAAGTCCATTATCCAAATCATTAATTAAATCTGGACTGTTAATTTGTGTCGAATCTTTAGGCGTTATTGTAATATTTGCATTAAAAGTACCATCGTTAAATTTAACAACTTTACCTCCAACCAATCCAACCAATGGATCATCATTTGGTTCGTCTATATACGGTCTCCACGTAGATAAATCGTAACAACGTCTTGCTTTATTTTCGAGCTGTAAAATACGTATTGCAGACGAATTTGGATGTGTTATGGTATTAAAATCTAGATTCTCCTTGTTTATTGTAGTTACTACATTCTCTCCTATTATATCGTAGATATATTCCCAATCTAAATTACTATAATTGCTTGGTTGTGTCCATTCTCCCAAGACTTCTATTTGTGTAGCTCCTTGACAATCCATAAACTCATAATCAAACCCTGGTTGTAAAAGTGGTGGATTATTATCGTCATAAGCATTTGCCCAATAATTTTCATAGGTTCCATAATCTTGAGGTGTGTCCCAATTATTTTTCCACGGATAATGTCCTTTATTTAGAAGTTCCACATTAAATTAAGTAAAAAATATCTTGGCAATAAATTACTTTTAAATATTGTTGTCGATATGTCAGATGTTTGTACTTGTTCAAAATTATTTTCGTTAGTTATGTTTCTCATGGTAAAACTTGCTCCCCATTTTTTATTTTTTGGTTTGTGTCTTAAAGTTGCATCCAAAAAGTAAAATTGCTGCTCTGATTGTTCGATATTAGGTAAGTAATAATCAGAGGAAACTATTAAAAACCATTTTTTGTTGGGTTTTAAAATGATTCTGAAAGTGTTTTGCCAAGACTTATTTATAAATGCGGATAGATTTTTACTTTTTGAGTTTGAATATTGATAAGTAATGGTATTTTCAAAATTTATAGGTATATCAAAAGCTGTTTTCCAAAAGAATGAATTCCTCAAAAATTGATTTTCGTTTAGCCTTAAAGCAGAATTATTTACAATATTCTTAAAATTTGAAATAGAAGAGTTACTTATTAATTTTAATGTCGATTCAATAAATGGAATATACTTAGATACTTGAATGTTCATATTCCAATTGCTATTGTCTTGTGGAAGAAAGAAATATTCTATCTGTGTTGTGTTTTCCGTAATATTCTGATTTGTAAAATAATTACCTGTTGATTTTTGATAACTTATATCAGCATTTAGTTGAAATTGATTATACAGATCATTATTGAAATACAACAGACTATATCTTTGACTATTTTGCAAATTTAAACTTGGTAAGTTACTAACTGTTGTTCGGTTGTTCATTAATACTTGATTTAAAAAAAAATATTGTTCTGTATTGGTGTTTTGATTGTAGCCTAAATTTGTAGATAAAAATGAAACTGAATTAAGTTTATATTTAAGATTTAAAGTTGGCTCAAAAATAAAATTATTTTGAGTTTGCTCTTGATTTTCTATATTTTGTTCTAAGTTTTGATTTAATAAACGAATGGAATAGGAAGGCGAAATTTGCCATTTACCATAGCTAAAGTTATACACACCTGTGTTAAAAATATTACTTTTTGAATAATCGAATTTGTTTTCTGAAATAGTATTTTCTGAATTAAACAACCTTGAAACGAAAGGCGATTGGCTTAAGTTTGCCCCAAAGGTAAATGTATATTTATCTCTTTTACTCGAACCCAAATAAGTTGCTTTCCCCTCCAAAAAAGTTTTTTTAAACTCGCTTTCTTGAATATCATTTATTGAGTTTTCATCAAATACCGATGGTGTAATACTGGATGTTTGAGGTAAATCATTAAAGGAATGAAATAGTGAAACTTGCAAAGCTTTACCGTCTGAAAGTTTCTTTGTCCATAACAAATTTTGTTTTAGGTAGAAGTCTTTTGTATGTAAAATTGATGAAAAATCTTCAGTTTCGTTTTGAATAATAATGGTAGGTATTTTGATGTTCTCTTGTCTTAACCGTAAGTTATACTCCAAAAGAGAAGTTTTTGATGTATTATATTTTATTTCTAAATCTCCACGATATTGTTGTGGTTTTTTAGTAATAAAAGTGTTATCCTTGGTTACGAAATTCTGATTATTTATTGTATAGTTGTTTTGAAATAATTGATTTATATTTATTCTGTCTTGTAAATAATATATATTAGTTTTGACACTTAGCTTAGGATTGAGTTTGAAAATGGCATTATAGTTTCCAAAAAACTGATTGTTGATATTAGCTCTACTCATCGTAACTGCATTTGTAAAAATCGTTTCATGTAAATTTTTCTTAGCAAAATAATTACTCTCTTTTTGTTGCTCTATGCTTAGGTTAAAACCAAAATAATCAAAAGGAGAGTGATTTATTCCTATGTTATTTTGAGACAATGTTGCAAAAGATTTTAATGCTGCTGATGTTGTTAGAAAATTTCCTTGAATATCAGTTGCTATTTTATCTAGGTCAAACATACCAAACCCTGCTGTTATATTTCCTGAATAATTTGTTTTATTTTTTTTTAATTTTAAATTTAAAGAAACTTTTCCACCTTGTTCTATACCTTTTAACAATGGGTTCTCTGCATAATTGTCAATAGCTTCAATTTGCTCAACCATATCAGCATTTATATTTTTTGTTCCTAATGTATAATTAAAACCAAAAAGATTATCTCCATCAAGAGTTACCGTTTCAATAGATTTCCCTTTATAAAGTATTTCGCCTGTAGTTGAGTTAACATCAATACCAGGTAAATTTTTTATAACATCTTCTATTTTTGTTTCAGAGCCATCAACATATTGTTTAACTTTGAATGAAATTGTGTCTTTGCTAATTTTAAATTTAGGAATTTTACCTACAATAATAATCTCTTGTAATTTTTGAACCTGTAATCTCTGTAAAATGAAATTAATATTATACGTTTTAGTTAATTCACGCTGTCTAATCATTTTTATAACTTCATTATAACCATTTAGACTTGCCTCTAAATAAATACTGTCATTTTCAATAGAAATTATAGTTTTTTTATAAAAAATAAATTTCCCTTCCCTATCGGTCTGTGTAAAAAAAATTATTTTTTTACTATCTTCCTTTTCTTTTATTAAAATATTTACGAAAGGTAATTTTTTACCATTTCCATCTTTTACTTCACCTGAAATATCTTGAGCTATCAGCTGAGAATTTACAGTAAATAGTAATAAAAAAAAAAAATGTTTAGTTCCCATTTATAACATCTTCATAATTTAATTCAATGCCAGAATGTTCTATCTTTATTTCAGTAGCATTTGGATTATTGCTTAATCTAAACTTTCTTTCTTTCTCTGTATTTTTCTTAATCAAATTTACTTTATCATTGATTGAAATTATTTTTTTATTTGGGTATTTTTCCTTTAGATTAGTAATTGAAAAATGTTTTTCTGAGATATTTAGTTTAACTGAGTAGACCTCAAATGTATATTTAGAGTCTGTTGATTGTATTTTAAGAATTAAACCTGGTAGTCCATAAAATTTATATGGACCATCAGAAATTTTTATTTCAGTAGAGAACCATGCAAAATAATCTCGACCTCTAAAGTTTACTTTTGCCTTTTGAGTTTTAAAGTTTAAAATATTTAAAGTATCGTTTAATATCTCCCATCTAAGCGTAGGTAATTTTTCTAATATTACATGATACTTTTTTTCGCCGTAAACACTTTCATGTGAAACCAGACTGTCTTTTAGGAAAAACTTTTGATATTCAGGTTTTTGCCCGTTATTATCATCATACTTTTCAACATTTACTAATAAATCTCCGTTAATATCATCTATCTCTGTTTTCTGTTCTTCAGGAATACTATTAAAGCCAAAATTTATAAATGTTGATTTATTATCATTTTCGTTATATAATAAGGCACAATCAAGTATGACAGGACTTCCGCCATTATTAATTTTAAAATAATATTTTATTTCGGAATATTGATTTTGACCGAATCCAAAAATAAATGTTAGAAATAATGCTATATTGATTAATATTTTCATATTATTTATGATTATTAAAAGATGGCAGTCTATATTAGACTGCCATAAGGTTAAATTGACTACTAAATACCCATTCCTATTGCTGCCATTAATGCATGAAGCTGCGCAAGTTCTTGTGGTGTATCACAACTTGTTGTAGTTGTGGTTGTTCTAGTTGAAGAACCATCTGGATTTGTTGTAACTGTTGAAGTTGTAGAGGTTTGACATCCTAAAGCCTCATTGTTTTTAACTTTTATAGTAACACATTCAGCGTCATCAGTTAAATTAATAATCTGATTATTATCTTCAATTTCTCCAATGTTTGCAGCAAAACTAAATGAAGCTACAAACAGACCTAAAATACATATTATATTTTTCATATCTATTATATTTATCTTATTCCTAATTTTTTAACTGCTGCATGATACTGAGCAAGCTCCTGTGGTGTATCACAACTTACAGTCGTTGTTGAAGTTGAAGTTGCAGAACCGTCTGTATTTGTCGTTGTGATAGTTACTGTTTTACTAGAACAACCTAATAATTTTTCTTGAGCATTTAGAGATAAAACATTTTCTGTTTTATTCACATCAATGTCAGAAATTACTTCTGTGTTTGCAAAAGCAAACATTCCTATTAGCATAAAAGCTAATGCAAAAAATAAATTTTTCATAATAAAATAATTTAAAAGTTAAATTTTGAAGAACAATTTAATTAGCCGTTATTCTTCGTGTGGTCATTCCACAGTCTCGGCTTTTTAGGTTTTCAATTTTACTTTTCCAGAGAGTGTCTTTCTTTTTTCTTGTGCTAATCCCGTAAGCCGGATGGTCTTGAATTCACTCTATTTACTCAGTCATAATGACTACCAATTTTAGAAATTTTTAAGAAGGGTTCATAGCTTTTTCACTCAAAAAAAATCGTAGAACCCCTTTTACGAATTTAATTGAGCAACACAAATATATATAAAAATATTGACTTACAATATTAATACCTTAAAAATATCAAGCAAACACATTAAAAATATTTTTTATTCAAAAAATAATTATTGAAAAAGAGCATTAAATTAAGTCAAGACTGACTTTATAGAAAAATAATTTTATTTAATACGTGTCTGTCCTGTAAATATATAACCTAATAATCTCCTAAAGTTTCCTCATTTTGAGCTAAAGCAATTGCTAACTGTTCATCAGAAGGCGGTTTTCCATGCCAAGCGTGGCTTCCCATCATAAAATCTACACCATTCCCCATTTCGGTATGTAATAAGATACAAACTGGTTTTCCTTTACCTGATTTTTCTTTTGCTTCTTTTAATCCGCTAATAATACTATCCACATCGTTTCCTTTTATAACGTCAATAACCAACCAATCAAATGCTTCAAATTTTGCTCTTAAATCTCCTAAAGCCAAAACATCGTCTGTTGCGCCATCAATTTGTGCTTTATTATAATCTACAGTTGCAATTAAGTTATCTATTTTATTTGCAGATGCATACATAATTGCTTCCCAATTTTGTCCTTCTTGTAATTCTCCATCTCCATGCAAAGTATATATTAAATGTTTATCTCCATTCATTTTTTTTGCTTGTGCTGCTCCAATTGCAACGGACATTCCTTGTCCTAACGATCCTGCCGACATTCTAATCCCTGGCAAACCTTCGTGTGTTGTTGGATGTCCTTGCAGACGTGTTCCTAATTTTCTAAATGTTGCCAATTCCTTTACTGGAAAAAAACCACTTCGTGCTAAGACACTATATATTACTGGTGAAATATGTCCATTAGATAGAAAAAAAATATCTTCACCTATTCCATCCATTTTAAAATCTGTGGAATAATTTAAAACTTTTTGATATAAAACGGTAAGAAATTCCGTACAACCTAAAGATCCTCCTGGATGTCCAGATTGAACATCGTGTACCATTCGTACAATATCTCTTCTTACCTGCGTTGTAAATTTTTCTAATTCTAATGTATTTAACATATCTTTTATTTTATAAGACAAAAGTACAAAAGCAACTATTTTAGTTTATTCTTTACGAAATATTTTTTCGGTTAATTATTAACAATTCGGTAATTGCTTTACAAAAAATCTTTTAATGTAAATTTAAACGTATACTGCATACCTCTCCTTTTAATAAGTAATCTAATGGATGTTCCATCTTTTCCAGACATTTTTTGGGTAATTTGTTGTAAAGTATATCTATATGCTGGTGTTCCGTTAATTTTTAAAATGATATCGTCTTTTAATAATCCTGCTTTTCCTGCAACAGAATCTGGCTTTACTAACGCAATAATATACGAGTTTTCAAATATATAATTATAGGTATATGTAATAATATCATTTGTATCTGTACTTTTAGCATTACTCATACCATACGAAAATGTGGATTCTAACTCTTTTACCAATACTTTTCCATTATAAATAATATCCAGTCCGCTTTTATCATAATAAAATTTTTTACGATAATATTTATTCTTTTTAAAGGTAATTTTTTTGTTTGGATAATCGTAAATTGTATGGAATCTTTTTAATATTTCGGAACCTAAAATTCCATTTCTTCTAAAAGAATGTTCTCCTCCTAAAATAGATGTTGAGTCTGGATATGCAACTAACATATTACAAAATTTGAATTTTCCAATTTCTAACGATGCTAATTTTCCTTTTTTTCCATAAATATTACCACTCAGTCCTTTTCCTAAAAAATCTTGCATACTTTTTTTAGGGATTTCAATTTCTGTAGAGCTTTTTTCAAACAACCACAAAGCATCTCCTGATCCAGAATCAATCAATAGTTTTGCCTTTGTTGTGGTACTATCTGTTCTACTAATAATGGTATTAATATATGGTTTTTGAAATCTAAACGTTAGTGGGAATTCTTGACATTTTTTACACCTCTTATAGGTATACGTTTTTGGCTTGTTAAAACTTATTTTTTTATTTTGGTAATCTATTTCAATAATAAAATCTTTAAACAATTCACTACCTATTATTCCGTGTATGTTGATTCCCATTCTTGTAGAAAAATCAAATTTTTTATCTAAAATTACTAAAATTTCAAAATCTGGACATACCACATCATCAATTCGCAATAAATTATTCTTCGATTTTAATGCATCAAAGTATTTGTCTTCTCCCAATCCTTTTATTCGTACTTTTTCTACTTGATTTAGACTTATTGAGTCTATGGATGTTATACTAAATAGTAAGGATTGTTTAACTCCTGTATCTACCATAAAAGTTAAATTTTCTCCATTTAACTCTACTGGTATTAAAACTAAATTATTGATTAATTTGAATGAAATTTTTTCTTTTTTCTTTTCTTTTATTAAGTCAAATGTATTTTGTGCTGATGCATTTAAAAAATAAAATAAGAGAAATGATAATCGCAATAGTATTTTGTTATTGAAGTTAAAATTTATTTTTTTAGCCAATTGAAAAAGTTTAAACAAATTCATTCATTAATCTTAAATTATTATGGGTTTAACGCTTTATTTTCTTCTTCGGTAAGAATTCTAGATTGTATTATAAATCGTATTCCTAAAGGTATTTCTAAAGAAAAGCTAGAGCCTCTTCCTTTGGTAATATCTATGGTTAAATGTGTATGTTTCCAATATTCAAATTGATCTTGATTCATATAATAATTAACACCTTCTAGTTTACCAAGTAGAATGTCACTTTCATCTAAATACATATCTCCTTTTTCAAAAATCATCGGTGCAGAGCCATCACAGCAGCCTCCACTTTGATGGAATATTAAATCGCCATGTTCTTTTTTTAGTTTTTTAACTATTTTCTTTGCTTGTTCTGTTATTGCTACTCTTTGGTATTTCATTATCTAAGTATGTAAAATGACTAGCCAATGGCTAGTCATTTTTAGTTTTGTTTTTAAAAGAATCCTAATTTATTTTTATCGTAAGAAATCAACATATTTTTTGTTTGGCGATAATGGTTCATCATCATTAAGTGATTTTCTCTACCAAATCCTGATTTTTTATATCCTCCAAATGGTGCGTGTGCTGGATATGCATGATAACAATTAACCCAAACTCGACCTGCTTTTATTGCTCTTGGTATTTGGTATAATTGATGTGCATCTCTTGTCCAAACTCCTGCTCCTAACCCATATAAAGTATCGTTTGCAATGGCAATAGCATCTGCTTCATCTTTAAATTTGGTAACTGCTAATACTGGCCCAAAGATTTCTTCTTGAAAAATACGCATTTTATTGTGTCCTTCTAAAATAGTTGGTTGAATATAAAATCCATTTGCAAAATCTCCTTCTAACTTACATGCTTCTCCTCCTGTAAGTACCTTTGCTCCTTCTTCTTTTCCTATCTTTATATAGGATAATATTTTTTCATATTGATCGTTAGATGCTTGTGCGCCTACCATAGTATTTGCATTGTACGGATTGTCTTGTATTATTGCATTTGTTCTAGCAATCACACGTTCCATAAATGCATCATAAATATCTTCTTGTACTAATAATCTCGACGGGCAAGTACATACTTCGCCTTGATTAAATGCAAATAATACTGCTCCTTCTATTGCTTTATCCAAAAACGCATCGTCTTCATCCATTACCGAGTTAAAGAAAATATTTGGTGATTTTCCTCCTAACTCCATCGTAACTGGATTTAAGTTTTTAGATGCATATTGCATAATTAACTGTCCTGTTGTGGTTTCTCCTGTAAATGCTACTTTATCTACTTTGGAGTGTGATGCTAATGGTTTTCCTGCTTCTGGTCCAAATCCA
Organism: Flavobacteriaceae bacterium; assembly: GCA_026988355.1. Taxonomy (GTDB): domain Bacteria; phylum Bacteroidota; class Bacteroidia; order Flavobacteriales; family Flavobacteriaceae; genus S010-17. The sequence goes on along the minus strand of JALSLK010000089.1, from coordinate 19,733 downwards.
TGAATAATATTTACAACACCTGGAGGAAATACATCTGCAATTTTTTCCATTAATAACGTTGCTGTTGCAGGTGTTTGTTCTGCTGGTTTTAATACGACACAATTTCCTGCCGCTAAAGCTGGTGGCAATTTCCAAGATAACATTAATAACGGAAAGTTCCAAGGTATTATTTGTGCTACGACGCCTAATGGTTCTTTTATATTCATAGATAAGGTATTTGCATCTAATTCGGTTGCAGAACCTTCTTCTGCTCTAATTACTGCTGCAAAATAACGCCAATGGTCTATTGCTAACGGAATATCTGCATTAATCGTTTCTCGTATTGGTTTCCCATTATCACAGGTTTCTACTAAGGCAAATTCTTCTAAATTTGCTTCAATAATATCTGCTACTTTATTTAGCATTGCTGCTCTTTCGGTTACCGATGTATTTCCCCAAGCTTCTTTGGCTGCATTCGCTGCTGCAACTGCATTATCTACATCTTCTTTTTTTGAACGTGCGTATTTTGCTATTAATGTATTGTCTATTGGCGAATTGTTTTCAAAATATTCTCCTCCGACTGGATCTACAAATTGGCCATTAATAAAATTTCCGTACGCTTCTTTAAATTTTGGTTTGGTATAGCTCATAAAAAATAAGTTAATTTGTTAGTGCTTACTCTATTATAGATTTTCTGCATCCTCTTTTATAATATGTTTTTTCTTTTAAATTAGCTCTTTAGTCTATAAATATAGTACTATTTACGCTTTGTATTTAAAATTTTAACACTTTTTAACTCGAAATAAATTTAGAAAAAACGACTTACTTTATATGAATATTTTGCATTTTTGTATCTTCAATTAATCTATTAAATTATGCCTAAAATTTCTAGTAAAGGTTTACAAATGCCACAATCTCCAATTCGTAAATTGGTACCTTTTGCCGAAGATGCAAAAAAAAGAGGCATTCAAGTTTTTCATCTTAATATTGGTCAGCCAGACATTAATACTCCAGATGTTGCGCTTAATGCTGTAAAGAATGCCGATTTAAACGTATTGGCTTATGCGCGTTCGGAAGGTTCTGAAATTTATCGAGAAAAACTAGTTTCTTATTATAAAAAAAATGACATCGATGTAACTGCAAATGATATTGTAGTTACAACTGGAGGTTCTGAAGCATTACTTTTTACGATTGGTAGTATTACAGATTATGGTGATGAAATTATTATTCCTGAACCATTTTACGCAAATTATAACGGTTTTTCTATTGCAAATGGTGTTACTGTAAAGCCTATTGTTTCTTCTATTGATACTGGTTTTGCTCTTCCAAAAATTGAAGAATTTGAGAAGTCCATTACTTCAAAAACTAAAGCGATTATTATTTGTAATCCTGGTAATCCAACTGGTTATTTATACACTAAAGAGGAAATTAAAAAATTAAAGGAAATTGTTTTAAAACATGATATTTTTTTAATTGCGGATGAAGTTTATCGCGAATTTGTTTACGATGGTTTAGAACATTATTCTGTTATGCAGGAAGATGATTTATCGCAACATGCTATCTTGATAGATTCTGTTTCGAAAAGATATAGTATGTGTGGCGCAAGAATTGGCTGTGTGGTTTCTAAAAATAAGAATGTTATTGCAACGGTACTAAAATATGCACAAGCACGTTTAAGTCCACCAACTTATGCTCTTATTGCTAGTGAAGCTGCTTTAGACACACCTCAAAGTTACTTTACCGATGTTATTGATGAATACGAAGATCGAAGAGATACACTTATCAATGAATTACTAAAAATTGATGGTGTAAAAGTTCCGAAACCGAAAGGTGCTTTTTATTGTATTGCTGAGTTACCTATTAAAAATTCCGATCATTTTGCGCAATGGATTTTAGAAGAGTTTAATGATAATAATCAAACTGTTATGGTTGCTCCTGCTAGTGGTTTTTATTCTACCGATGGTTCTGGTAAAAATCAAGTTCGGATTGCTTATGTGCTTAAAAAAGAAGATTTAATTCGTGCTGTAGCTATTATTAAATCGGCTTTAGCTGCTTATAATTCTTAAAAAAAAGCCTAACAGATCAAAACTGTTAGGCTTTTGTTTTTAAATTTGAATATCTCGTATCGTTTTATTTTATTTAATCTACCAAAACCCAAGTTCCTTTTTCAATTAGTGGTATTGCCTGTTTATATTTAACTGTTTTACTTTCTCCACTCATTACATTTCTTATTTCTACTCTATCATTACGCCCTATTTTTCGTTCGGTTCTAATAATAGTTTCTGTAATTTGTTGTTCTTGTGTTTGGTTGGTTTGTAAGCCTTCATTTGGGTTGTTAAATTCTGCTTTACTCAACTGTACTTTTTCTCTTTTTTGTTCTCTTGCTTCACTTACTTGATTTTGATTTGGCAATTCTCCTTTTAATAAGAACGATAGCACTTCTTTATTTACACTATGAAGCATTTTTTTAAACAACTCAAACGATTCAAATTTATAGATTAATAATGGGTCTTTTTGTTCGTATTGTGCATTTTGTACCGATGTTTTTAAATCGTCCATTCTACGCAAGTGATTTTTCCACGATTCGTCTATAATTGATAAGGATACATTTTTTTCAAAATCATCTATCAATACTTTTCCATTACTTTCGTATGCTTCTTTTAAGTTTGTTACTACTTGTATTGTTTTCGTTCCATCTGTAAATGGTACTACAATACGTTCGTATTGATCTCCTTGTGTTTCGTATACATTTTTAATTACTGGAAATGCTGCGACTGCATTTCGCTCAATTTTTTCTTTATAGTGTTTGTATACGGTTTCAAAAAGTACATCTGTTAATTCTTGTTCGGTTTTTGTTTTAAATTCTTCTCTTGTAAATGGCGAACTTGTAGATGAAAATCGTATCAATTCAAATTCAAAATTTTCGTAATCGTCTCTTGCTTTATTTTCCATTACAATGGTATCGCAAGTATCAAAAATCATGTTTACGATATCTACTTGTAGACGTTCTCCATATAAAGCATGTCTTCTACGCTTGTATACCACTTCTCTTTGTGCATTCATTACGTCGTCGTATTCTAATAAACGTTTTCGAATTCCAAAGTTATTTTCTTCTACTTTTTTCTGTGCTCTTTCTATGGATTTCGAAATCATGGAGTGTTGTATTACTTCTCCTTCTTTCAATCCCATTCTATCCATCATTTTTGCAATTCTTTCCGAACCAAACAATCGCATTAGGTTATCTTCTAAAGAGACATAAAATTGGGATGACCCTGGATCTCCTTGTCGTCCTGCTCTACCTCGTAACTGTCTATCTACACGTCTCGAATCGTGTCTTTCTGTTCCTATAATCGCTAAACCTCCTGCCGCTTTTACTGCATCCGACAGTTTAATATCTGTTCCACGTCCTGCCATATTTGTTGCGATAGTTACCACTCCTGGATTTCCTGCTTGCGCTACAATTTCCGATTCTTTTTTATGCAATTTCGCATTTAACACATTGTGATCAATTTTTCGTATGGATAGCATTTTGGATAGTAATTCGGATATTTCTACGGAAGTTGTTCCAACTAGTATTGGTCTGTTTTGACTTACTATCTTAACAATATCGTCGATTACTGCATTGTATTTTTCTCGTTTTGTTTTGTAAATTAAATCTTCTTTATCTTTACGAATTAGTGGCATATTTGTTGGGATTTCTATCACATCTAATTTATAGATTTCCCAAAACTCTCCTGCTTCTGTAACTGCTGTACCTGTCATTCCAGAAAGTTTTTTATACATTCTAAAATAATTTTGTAATGTTACTGTTGCAAATGTTTGTGTTGCGTCTTCAATTGTTACATTTTCTTTTGCTTCTAATGCTTGATGTAATCCATCGGAATAACGCCGACCATCCATGATACGTCCTGTTTGTTCATCTACAATTTTCACTTTGCCATCCATAAGTACATATTCTACATCTATTTCAAATAATGTATATGCTTTTAATAGTTGGTTCATTGTATGAATTCGTTCGCTCTTTACACTAAACTCTCTATATAAATTATCTTTTGCTTTTGCTCTCTCTTCTGGTGTTTTTTCGCTTTTTTCAATTTCTGCAACCAATAAACTAATATCTGGTAATACAAAGAAATTCTCTTCATTACTTTTTGCTGAAAGATGTGCTATTCCTTTATCTGTCAAGTTTATAGAATTGTTTTTCTCATCGATTGAAAAATACAATTCTTCATCTATCTTTGGCATCTCTCGATTATTATCTTGCATAAAAAACTTTTCTGTTTTTTGCAATAATTGTTTGATTCCTTCTTGGGATAAATATTTTATTAATGCTTTATTTTTTGGCAATCCTCTAAATACTCTAAAGAGTTTAAATCCTCCATCTTTCGTATTTCCATCTGCTATTAATTTCTTTGCTTCTGCCAATAAGCCTACTAAGTATTTTTTCTGAAGGTTTACTAATTCGCTTACAGTTGGTTTTAATTCATTAAACTCATGAATATCTCCTTTTGGTACTGCTCCAGAAATAATCAATGGTGTTCTTGCATCGTCTACTAAAACCGAATCTACCTCATCTATAATGGTATAATTATGTAATCTTTGCACCAAATCTTTTGGAGAATTAGACATATTATCTCGTAAGTAGTCAAATCCAAATTCATTATTTGTTCCGTAGGTAATATCTGCATTGTATGCTTTTCGACGTGCATCGGAGTTTGGCTGATGAAAATCGATACAATCTACTGATAATCCATGAAATTGAAATATTGGTCCCATCCATGCGGAATCTCGTTTTGCTAAATAGTCATTTACCGTTACTACATGTACTCCTTTTCCTGTTAAGGCATTTAAATAAACTGGCAAGGTAGATACTAGTGTTTTTCCTTCTCCTGTCATCATCTCTGCAATCTTTCCACTGTGTAAAACTGACCCTCCAATAAGTTGCACATCGTAGTGAATCATATTCCACGTTACTGGTGTTCCTGCTGCATCCCAAGAATTTTTCCATACGGCTTTTTCGTCTCCATCTAAAGTCACAAAATCTTTTGTAGCACTCAGCTCTCTATCAAATGGTGTTGCTTTTACTACATTTTCTTCATTATTAGTAAACCTTTTTGCTGTTTCTTTCATTACTGCAAAGGCCTCTGCTTCTATTTCTTTCAAAACTTCTTCGGATGCTTTGTATGCTTCTTCATTTAAGGCATCTATTTCGGTATATATTTCTTCTTTTCTATCAATATTTGCTGTATCTACTTCTTTTTTTAATGCATCTATTTGATCTTGATATTGTTTTGTTGCTTCTTTTATTTTAGACTTAAATGTTGTTGTCTTTGCCCTTAATTCGTCTATGGATAGTGATCCCATTTCTGCATCAAATACATGTACTTTATTCACAAATGGTTGTAATTCTTTTAAATCTTTTTTCTTTTTATCTCCTACAAAGGCTTTTATTATTGAATTTATAAAACTCATAGTTTTGTTATTATTAATGTTTCCTAAAAATTTATTTTAAGGATTGGTTTGTTTTAATTTATTGTATATAAAAAAATAGCTATACAAATGTACGAATTTAGAAAATGACTTAAAACTTCTTTAAACAAAAAAAAGTCTCGTTGGAGACTTTTTGTGTTTTGAATGTTTTTTAATATTCATCTTCGTTCCAAAGAAAATCTTCTTCTGTTGGATAATCTGGCCAAATATCTTGAATGATTTCATACGAATCTCCTTCGTCTTCTATAGATTGTAAATTTTCTACAACTTCTAGAGGTGCTCCAGTTCGGATAGCGTAATCTATCAATTCATCTTTTGTAGCAGGCCAAGGCGCATCGCTTAAATAAGATGCTAATTCTAATGTCCAATACATAATTGAGGGTGTTTTTATATTTTGCAAAAGTAATTTTTTAGTTGGAATATACAAATTTTTGCAAAGGTATTTTTTTATTTGAAAGAACTTTCAATCTATTACTCGTGAGTTACTCTGTCTTTTTGGGTATCCAAGGAACTTCTGTAACTCGGTTGTCTATGGTCAATTTTCGTGCCAATACAAATAGATAATCTGATAATCTATTTAAATAGGATATTGTTATGGTATTAATTTCTTCTTCTTCGGTTAAATTTACTACGATACGCTCTGCTCTACGGCAAACACACCTTGTTATATGACAAAATGACACTGTTGTATGTCCTCCTGGCAAAACAAAATTTGTCATTACGGGTAATTCTTCATTCATTTTATCGATTTCTTTTTCTAAAAAATTAATATCTTCTTTTGTTATTTTCGGTATATTTAGTCTTTCTTTTCCATTTTTTAATTTCTCTTTATCTTTTGGAGTTGCTAACATAGCTCCTAATGTAAATAGTTCGTTTTGTACTTTTACCAATACTGCAAAGGTCTTTTTATCTATTTTTTGATCTCGTATTAATCCTATGTATGAATTTAGTTCGTCTACGGTTCCATAAGCTTCGATTCTTAAATTGTATTTTGGAACTCTTGTTCCTCCAAAAAGAGATGTTTTTCCTTTGTCTCCTGTTTTTGTGTATATTTTCATTCTTTTTATTTTATCTCGTATTTTTCGTAACTCGTTATTCTATTATTTTTCTCGGGAGTTTATTCTTTCTTTTTTGATGTAAAAAAATCTTTTTTATTTCTAATATTTCCTTCTGTAATTGTAATTTCTTTTGAAATAACACAAGCTATGTTCTTTTAGTTTTTTCTCTGTTAGTTTTTTTTCTGTTCTCCTTATACTATATTTTAAAAATTGTAATATTATATATAATTCTAAAATCATTTTTCTTTTAATTTAATTATATTCTAATTATAAAATGCTCTTTTTCTTGTTGTTCTTTTCTAAAGAATACAATTCCCCAATTAAACGTATCTAAAGTTAATTTTACTTTTTCATGATTTTTAATGTATTCCCATGCTTCGGTCATTTCTTTACTCCAATGTATATCGTCAAAAATAAAAATACTATCATTATGTATGGTTTGTAAACATTGTTCAAAATAAGTAATTGTTGGTTCTTTTTGATGATTTCCATCAAAGTACACCAAATCGTATTTTTGATTTTCTAATACTTTTGGTAAGGTATCTCCAAACTCTCCAATTTTAAAGTCTATTTTATTTTTAACATATTTATGTAATTCATTTTGAGGTATTTTTACCGTTTCCGAACATCCTTCTAAGGTTATTATTTTTGCTTTTTTATTTCCAAGCGCCAAAGCTAAAGTACTCATTCCAAGCGAAGTTCCTATTTCTAAAATGGCATTTACATTAAAATATTTTACCATTCTAATTAATATTTTTGCTCTTTTGATAGAAATTCCTGCATTTTTTGCAATATCGGAAACACGTCGTTCGTTATTTTTAAAAATTCGCGAACCTGCACCATAATCCGTTACGTGAATTCTATTTTTATTCTTTTTTAAAAAAAAATTATATGTTTTAATTATGTCGCTTTTTTCTGCTTTCGTTTTTGCATTAAAACAGCTTGTTAAGCATTTAAAAACAAAGGGAGAATGTACTCCAAATTTTGTTGTAGATTGTTTCAAAAAAGACAAATAGCTTTTTATTTGGTAAAACATTTAATTTCTTTTACGCGAAAATAAACGAATTTTTATTGAAATTCATCATTTAAAATTATATTTGCACTTCATAATAATATATATATGAAAAAGATTATCGTTTTTATTGGTATTGGTCTTTTATTTACTTCTTGCATCCCTACAAAAGACCTAACTTACTTTCAAGGAGAACCAAAAAATAAAACTACCATACATTCATTACAGAATAAACCTTATAAATTACAGGTTAACGACATTGTTGACATTCAAATTAAAGCTACAAATGAAAACTTAGTTGCTCTCTTTAAAGTTGTTGAAACATCAAGTGCAACAGTAATTACTCCTGAAAAAATTTATTTCAGTTCCTATTCTGTCGATAAAAATGGTATGATTCGAATCCCATATCTTGGCGAATTAAACGTTTTAGGTTATACTGAAAAAGAAGTTCGTTTAAAAATTGAAACAGAATTGGCAAAGATTTTTAAAAATATGAATGACCTTTTTGTTACGGTTAAATTGGCTGGAATACGTTATACTGTTATTGGTGAAGTAAAAAAACCAGGAACTTCTGTCTTATTTCAAAATCAAGTAAATATTATTGAAGCTATTGCAAATGCTGGTGATATTACATTAACTGGTAACAGACATAATATTAAAATAATTCGAAATAATGTAGATGGTGTAAAAAAATATACGCTCGATTTAACTAATTTTGATTTTATGCATAGCGAAGCCTATTATATTCAACCAAACGATATTATTTATATTGAACCTTTAAAAGAAAAGTCTTGGGGAACTGGCGATACTGGCGCAAAAACATTCTCTACTATTGTAGCTGCATTATCTTTAATTACAACAACAATCTTACTTATTAAAAATTTATAACTTGTAATGGAAAAGTTTAATGCAAATAACGTACAACCAGATTTTAATGTTATCGACATTAAAGCCTATATTTTTAAAATTCTTTCGTATTGGAAGTTATTTATTGTTAGTACTATAATTGCTTTTCTTATCGCTTATTTTTATACCAAACGCAAAGAAAAAATTTATAAATTACAAACCATAATAACGGTAAAAGAAGAACAAAACCCTTTATTTTCTTCTAGTACAAATATTATGTTTAATTGGGGAGGCGCAAGCGATGAAGTAGAAACCATTATTACCATTTTAGAATCTAGAAAACACAATGAGAAAGTTGTAACTAAATTAAACCTATTTGTAAATTATCTTAAAGAAGGAAAATATAGGCTAAATGACATTTATGGCGAAAATCCATTTATTATTACGCTAGACACAAATTACGCACAACTAATTAATAAACCTTTAAAATTAGAATTCTTAGAAGACAATAAAGTAAATATTCGTTTTAAAAATAACGACGATGATGTCCTAACTCTTTTAAATTATTCGAGTTTAGAAAAAAAACGCATATCAAATTTAGACATTAACTATTCGCAGATTTTTGATATTCACAGAGAAATTAAAAGCGACTATTTTAAATTTAAACTAGAAAAAAACAACCAACTAACCAAACTTGCAGGAAAAACATATTATATAAATTTAACCGATTTTAATAGTACCGTAAAAAAATACAAAAATGTTATTGTAAAAAACCTTAAAAAAGGTACTTCTATCATTTCGTTAGACTTTGTTGATAATAATAAAAAAAAGATTGAAGCCTATTTGAATGCATCGATTCAGACTTTAAATGAAGATCAAAAAAGTCAAAAAATTCAATACGCAGTTAAAACAAAAAAATATATTGATACATTATTTAAACTATCTGCAAAAAATTTAAAAGGTATTGAAAACGATTTAGGCAACTTTAAACAAAAAAATAAAATTTACGATTTAACAGTCGAGGGACAAACCTTATTTGTTAACTTATCGGAATTAGATAAAGAAAAATACCAAATTGAAGATAGGATTAGCTATTACAATAATCTAAAAAAATACATCAATAATTATGAAAATTTAGGGAACATACAAGCTCCTGCTATTATTGCCATTGAAGATCAGAACATTACATATAGTGTAAATGAATTAATAAAACTCTATAAATCAAAAGAAACATTAGAACAAACGGTAAAAGGAGATTACCCAGAATTAAAAAGAATTAATAATGATATCGTAAACACGCGATCTATTTTAATAGAAAACTTAAATTCTTTAAAAAGTGTAATGCAAGTAAAACTGCGTAGTATTCAAAATCAAATATCAAAATCAAATTCTAAATTACGCACTTTACCACGAAAAGAGCAAGGATTAATAAAGTACCAGAGAAATTACAATATAACAGCTACAAATTACGAATATTTAAAGCAAAAGCAATACGAAGCAGGAACAGCAATTGCTGCAAATATTTCAAATATAAAAGTGATTGATACTGCAAAAGATACTGGAGAGGCGGCTATATTTCCCAAACCAATTTTTAATTATCTCGTTGCGATAATGTTAGGCTTATTCTTGCCTCTTTTATACGTTATCATTAAAAATTTCTTGGACAATAAGATACATGATGTCGAAGATTTAGAAAATAATTATAACATACCTGTACTTGGTGTTGTTGGTAAAAACAATGTTAAAAATAATTTATCTGTATTTTTAAAACCAAAATCTACTATTGCAGAATCTTTTAGAGCAATACGATCCAACATTCAATTTTTATTTAAAGAAAATAGTACTAGTGATTCAAAAACAATAGTGGTAACATCCTCAGTAAGTGGAGAAGGAAAAACTTTATGCTCTATAAATATTGCAACGGTTTTCGCTTTAAGTAATAAAAAAACAATCTTATTAGGTTTTGATTTGCGCAAACCAAAAATATTTGAAGATTTTGAACTTACAAATACCATTGGACTAACAAATTATCTAATTGGTCAAAAAAGTATTGATGAAATTACTATTGAAACTAAAATACCTAACTTAAATTTAATGCTTTCTGGACCAGTACCTCCTAACCCATCCGAATTAATACTAAATAAAAAAACAGCAGAATTACTAGCTTACGTTAAAGAAAATTACGATTATATCATTATAGATACTCCTCCAATTGGCTTGGTTGCCGATGCGCTAGAGTTATTTAAATATGCAGATGCTAATATCTATGTCGTTCGACAAGGATATACACAAAAAGGAATGCCAAAAATGATTGATGATAAATATAAAAATGGAGATATTAAAAATATTAGCTATATTTTAAATGACTTTACTGTAAAAAATAAATATGGATATGGCTACGGTTATGGCTATGGTTACGGTTATGGGAATTATGCTAACGGCTATCATCAAAATGACGAAAAGAAATCGTTTTTTAGAAAATTATTCAATCGATAAAAATGGAATTAATTAAAAATAGAAAAATAAATTTTGCCGTTATTGGATGTGGTCATATTGGGAAACGACATGCAGAAATGATTAGCCGAAATTCGAATTGTAATCTTGTAGCATTAGTCGATATTAAACCTAAAGAGCAATTAAATATGGAACAATATCAAGTTCCATTTTTTGAATCTATCGAGCAATTATTACAAAGTGATGTGGAAACGGATGTTATTACCATAGCAACTCCTAACGGTTTTCATGCAACGCATGCCATTTTAGCATTAGAACATAAAAACCATGTTGTTATTGAAAAACCAATGGCATTAAATAAATCGGATGCTGAAGAAATTATTTTTAAGGCATTACAGGTTTCAAAACAAGTATTTACGGTAATGCAAAACAGATACTCGCCACCATCTATATGGATTAAAGACCTTGTAGATAATGGTACTCTAGGAGAAATTTATTCCGTTCATGTAAATAGTTTTTGGAATAGAGACGAACGATACTATACAGCAGATAGTTGGCATGGAGATAAAAAATTAGATGGAGGAACACTATTTACACAGTTTTCTCATTTTATCGATATTATGTATTGGCTTTTTGGAGACATAAAAAATATTCAATCTATAATGAAAGATTTTAAACATCAAAAGATGACCGATTTTGAAGATGCTGGCATTGTAAACTTTGAATTTGTAAAAGGAGGTATTGGAAACTTTAACTTTTCAACGACATTATACCATAAAAATATGGAGAGTTCGATGACAATTATCGCAGAAAATGGTGCTGTAAAAATTGGTGGACAATACATGAACGAAGTAGAATATTGCCATATAAAAGAGTATGAAATGCCAGAACTAAAACCAACGAATCCAGGAAATGATTATGGAGCATATAAAGGATCCGCACAAAATCATCATTTTGTTTTTGAAAATGTCGTAGATGTATTACAAGGTAAAAAATCTATTAAAACAAATGCGCTCGAAGGATTAAAAATAGTCGATATCATCGAAAGAATCTATGCAAGTAATCGATAGTTTTTTGACTCTATCGCTTCGTAAGAATAAATTAAGTAAATAATATTCTAACAAAAAAACAACATATAATAAAACGGCTCTTTGACCTATTTTTTTCAATATTAGGAATAATAATGTTCACAATACCAATTTTAGTTTTAGCAGTAATCGCATCGTTTTCAACAAAAAAAAACGGAATCTACAAACAAGAAAGAATCGGTCAAAACGGAATTGTTTTTACTATCTTTAAAATTAGAAGTATGCTTCTAACAGATGCCACAAATTACATCACGATAAAAAACGATACAAGAATAACTAAATTTGGATCTTTTATTAGAAAATACCATCTAGACGAATTACCACAAATATACAATGTGTTTTTAGGAACTATGAGTATTGTTGGTCCTAGACCAGATGTAAAAGGATATGCAGATGTATTACAAGGAGAAGATAAGATTATTTTAAGCATAAAACCAGGAATTACAGGTCCTGCAACATTACATTTTAAAAATGAAGAAGCTATTTTAGCAGAACAAAAAGATCCCCAAAAGTATAACGATGAAGTACTTTGGAAAAAAAAAATAGAATTAAACAAAGAGTACATAAAAAATTGGTCGCTTAAAAATGACCTAAAATATATTTTAAAAACATTATTTTAATGAAGGATATTAAAATTGCAATTATAGGTTTAGGTTATGTTGGTTTACCATTGGCAGTAGAATTTGCTAAAAAATACAAAACAATTGGATTCGATATTAATCCAAATAGAATTAAGCAATTAAGAAATAATACCGACAATACGCTTGAAACCACAAAAACACAGCTTCAAAATGTAAATTGCAAATCGCTAAAAACCCTACAATCTACAAATAACGGGCTTTGGGTTACTACAAATAAAGAAGAACTAAAAAACTGTAATTTTTATATTGTAACAGTACCAACACCAGTTGATAAAAATAACAAACCAGACTTAACACCACTTTTTAAAGCAAGTGAAACCGTTGGAAGCATTCTAAAAAAAGGCGATATAGTAGTATACGAATCCACCGTTTTTCCAGGAGCAACAGAAGAAGAATGTGTGCCTATTTTAGAAAAAACATCCAAACTAAAATTTAATGTAGACTTTTATGTCGGTTATTCTCCAGAAAGAATAAATCCAGGAGATAAAGAACGTACCGTAACTAAAATATTAAAAGTAACCTCAGGCTCCACTCCAGAAATAGGCAAAAAGATCGATGCAGTCTACAAATCAATTATAACAGCAGGAACGTACCTTGCCCCTTCTATAAAAGTTGCCGAAGCAGCAAAAGTTATCGAAAATTCACAACGAGATATAAATATTGCTTTTGTAAATGAATTATCCAAAATATTCAAACTAATGGATATAGATACCAATGAAGTACTAGAAGCTGCTGGAACCAAATGGAATTTTTTACCATTTAAACCAGGATTGGTTGGTGGACATTGTATTGGAGTAGATCCATATTATTTAGCACAAAAAGCTATAAAATTAGGTTATAATCCTGAAATAATACTTGCAGGAAGACGTTTAAACGATAGTATGGGAGGATTTGTTGCACAAGAAACGGTAAAACTCATGATAAATAAAAATATTCCTGTAAAAGATGCCAATGCATTAGTACTTGGAATTACATTTAAAGAAAACTGTCCAGACATACGAAACTCAAGAGCAATTGATGTTATTAATGAATTAAAATCATTTAAACTAAATGTAGATGTATACGATCCTTGGGCAACAGTTTCTGCAGTAAAACACGAATACGATATCCAATTAGTTTCTGACTTTTCGGATATAAATAAAAAATACCAAGCTATTGTTATTGTCGTAGCGCATGAAGAATTTAAAGCGTTAAACTTGTCTAGTATCTTAGCAGAAAAACACGTTTTATATGACGTAAAAGCAATGCTACCGAAAGAAAAATCGGACATGCGATTGTAGTGTAGGTTTAATAATAAATGAATCGTAATTTTTGATTTTAAGAATACGTCTTATCGAATAATTTTTCGTAGAGACAGCGAAGGAAAATTGTATTGAGACAATAATAGATTAAGTAAGGAATAATTTTATACTAATACTTTGCATCCCGAAACTTCGGGATTGCGTGAAACTAGTAACACATTTATAGAAATAAAAAAAATGAGTACATCAAAAAACATACTAATTACAGGAGGAGCAGGATTTATAGGTTCACATCTAGTACGTTTATTCGTAAAAAAATATGCTAATTATCATATTTACAATCTCGATAAATTAACCTATGCAGGTAACCTAGAAAACATTCGAGATATAGAAAATTACGACAATTACACCTTTATTAAAGGAGATATAGTTGATAAAGAGTTTATTCAAAAAATATTTAAAGAGAAGAAAATAAATGCCGTAATACATCTTGCTGCAGAATCGCATGTAGATCGTTCTATAAGCAATCCGTTAGAATTTGTAATGACAAATGTAATAGGAACCGTAAATTTATTACAAGCAGCAAATCAAAATTGGAACGAAGAATCGGACAATTTATTTTACCATGTATCTACAGACGAAGTATATGGCTCCTTACAAGATACAGGGAAATTTACCGAGCAAACCGCTTATGACCCACATAGTCCCTACTCCGCAGCAAAAGCAAGTTCCGATCATTTTGTAAGAGCATATTACGATACGTATAAGCTACCAATAATAATATCGAACTGTTCAAATAATTATGGACCAAATCAATTTCCAGAAAAGTTAATACCATTATTTATAAATAACATAAAACAAAAAAAAAGTCTTCCAGTTTATGGAAATGGAAAAAACGTGAGAGATTGGTTGTATGTAGAAGATCATGTTGCGGCAATCGACTTACTATTCCACAAAGGAAAATTAGGCGAAACCTATAATATTGGAGGAAATAATGAGTTGACAAATATTGATTTAATTTACACCCTTTGCGAATTGGTAGACAAAAAGTTAAATCAGAAAAAAGGAACGTCTAAGCAACTAATTACATACGTAAAAGACAGAGCAGGACACGATTTACGATATGCTATAGACATTTCAAAAATAAATAATGCCTTTGGTTGGAAGCCATCATTAGATTTTTCTGCAGGTTTAGAAAAAACCATCGACTGGTATTTATCTAATGAAAAATGGCTTAAAAATGTCACTTCAGGAGCATACCAAGATTATTAATATAAAGAGTCGTATAAAAAATAAGAGCAATTCCACATTAAAAAAATACAATTAATTACATAAAATCAAATTAATTTTGTATTTTGGTTGCCTTATTATTTTAGGAATAAAAGAAAATTTATGATAACAGCAAAATTAGAAATCGAAGATAAAGTTTTTACCATCTTAAATTTTAACTTTAGTTTTGAACAGAAATCAAGTTTTAACGGATATCCATCATCAACACCAACAGGAGGCGTTTTTAAAATTGTGGTAGAATCTACAAAAGAAAAACTGTTTTTTGAATGGATGTCAAACGAAAATAGCATGAAAAATGCTAAGATTATTATTTCTCCCTCTTCATTAATGGGAAAAAGTAGAACTATTGAACTCATGGATGGTTATTTAGTTAATTATTACGAAGAATTTGATGGCGTAAATAATAGACCAATGGCAACATATATAGAATTATCGCCTGCAATTATGTTAGAAAATGGTGTGAAAATTTTTGAAAAATATTGGAAGGTTTCCGATTTAAGCAATACTGCTGCACCAACAAAAACAGAAGAAACCACAATTAAAACCACTGCAAAATTAGGATAGTATGAATTTTACACCCTTAGGAATAGGAAATGAAGAGTTAGGTAAAATGAAATTTACCATAGGTATTCACAATAAAGATGCAAAAGAACGTGTTGTACAAATTAGAGATGGTTCAAATCTTATTTATGAAGAACGAATTAAAGACCCTAATCTACTAACACAAGGAGAACATGATTGGTATTGGGATGGTTTTGATAATAATGGCATCTTAGATACTAAAAAATTAACCGAAGCAAAAGGGCTCAATTTACTTACTAAAGTTTGGTATGGTACCGATGAAGATGAGTTTGATACTCTTAAATTTAAAATGAAATACAAAAAGGTAGATTGGGTTGACCTTAAAATAAATAAAAATACCAAACGTGTTGATGTAACTTTACGTGTGGATTTAAAGGATGGTGGAACAAAAGGAGTGAAATGTAGAAAAGATACCAATTCTATAATTGAAGAAGAGAAATGTCCTTGGGATAAAATTCCAAAAGAAGCTATTAAATATTTTCTCAATGAACCATTAAAGTCAAGAACAAAGGGATTTGAAGATTTAAAAAAATTAGCTTTGGATGGGATAAGTGAACATTGGAGTAGAAAAGGCGAGCGATTTGTGATGATTAATGAAGAAAAATATGAGGTTTCTGTCAACACAATAGATGTGAAGAAAAATACAATGGATGATGTGAATCTGACCTTTAATACAAATAGAAAATCTTTAGGTTCTAGTAACCCCGGTACTATAGATGGTCTTATTTCGCTTGTTGCCAATATATTTGTTCCTGAACGTGTTTCATATAATGTAGGGTATATTAAATATGATGTTGATTTTCCTGATCCTTTAAAAGGATGGAGATATATAGATGAATGGATAGCAATTAGCACTTTTAAATATACATCTGCACATGAAATTGGACATACAATTTTAAAAGCTTATGGAGGAACTGTTCATTCATATAAACATGAAAAAAGTTCAACTTTAATAACACAAAGTGTACTCCCTGTTAAAAAGGGAGGTTTTGATTATCCAGATAAAGGAGATGTTGATGTAATGAAATATTATAATCACGAAAGAAATGATTACGCTAGAGTTTTTGCAACCGAAGAAAATGTACTAGGATTATTATCACTTTCTAAACTTTCAGTAGAAGAATGAAAACATTTATATATATACTTATTTCTTTATTTACATTTACTTCTTGTTCTCATAAAACATACGTAATTAGAAATAGCATTCATGGTGCACTAATAGATAATCACACTAAAAAACCAATAAATGATGCAGAAGTGAATTTTATTAATTATCCAAAAAATAATCTTATAATCTTATCCTATAAAGACTCCACTTTAACCAATACCAAAGGAATATTCCATTTTTCAGAAAGAACAATCAAAATAGTAAAAAGAATAGGAACAGGTCGAACGAAATTATTGCCTACAGCAGAAATGATTTGTATAAAAAAAAAGGGATATATTTCTGATACAATAAATATTACTAATTACACAAGGATAAAAAATAATGAGATTAGTTTAGATACAATCTACCTAAAGCGAAAATAAATATTTTTTTTTGACTTAAAAAAATATTTTCAAATCTATTTAGCGCATTTTGAAATTTAATTGGTATTATTTCATAATTATTACAACAAATTACAAAAATCATACGAAGCAGTACAAGGATTAATAATTAAATCTTAAATTTGTCGAAATATTTTTTTATGAAAGGCATCATACTTGCAGGAGGTTCTGGAACTCGATTATATCCATTAACAAAAGTAGTTTCAAAGCAATTATTACCCGTTTACGATAAACCAATGATTTATTATCCACTATCGGTATTAATGCTAGCAGGAATTACAGAAATTTTAATCATTTCTACACCTAGCGACTTACCAAATTTTAAAAAATTATTTGGAAATGGGTCACAACTAGGGTTAAAACTGGTTTACAAAGAGCAACCAAGTCCAGACGGATTAGCACAAGCATTTTTAATTGGCGAAGAATTTATTGGCAATGATGATGTGTCCTTAATATTGGGAGATAATATATTCTATGGAGCAGGGTTTCAAAAAACATTAAAAAACGCTATTAAAACAGTAACAGAAAAAAGAGAAGCAGTAATTTTTGGATACGAAGTAAAAGATCCTAATAGATATGGAATAGCAGAAATTAACACAAATGGTAATGTAATAAGTTTAGAAGAGAAACCAGCAATACCAAAAAGTAATTATGCCGTAGTAGGTTTGTATTTTTACACCAATGAAGTAGTGAAAATAGCACAAAATGTAAAACCATCAGAACGAGGAGAACTAGAAATAACAAGTGTAAATCAACATTACTTAAAACAGAATAAATTAAGTATGGAGCTATTAGGTCGTGGTTTTGCATGGTTAGATTCAGGAACACATGAATCCTTAAACGATGCATCCGAATTTATAAAAGCAATAGAGAAAAGAACAGGTTTAAAAGTAGCATGTATTGAAGAAATAGCATGGCGAATGGGTTATATTAAAAGCAATCAATTACTAAAATTAGCAGATGGCTTAGGAAAAAGCTCCTATGCAGATTATTTACGAAATTTGTTGTAAATACTTAACCAAGTAAACCAAAAGGAATAATTAAGAAAAACATGTACAAAACAAAATACCACAACACAGATTTATCTAAATATAGTTTTCTAGTAACGGGAGGTGCAGGATTTATAGGTTCAAATATTGTAGAATACCTCTTAAAATATGGAGCAAAAAAAGTACGTGTTTTAGATAATCTATCGAATGGTTACTATAAAAATATTCAAGAATTCGAAGGCAATTCTGCATTTGAATTTATAGAAGGCGATATTTGTGATTTAGAAACTTGTAAAAATGCAATGCAAGGTATAGACTATGTATCACATCAAGCAGCATTAGGGTCTGTACCGAGATCCATCGACAATCCGATAAAAACAGACCAAGTAAATTCGGGTGGATTCTTAAACATGTTAGTCGCACTTAAAGAATCTAAAACGGTAAAAAGAATGGTATATGCAGCATCTAGTTCTACCTATGGCGACAGTAAAAAATTACCAAAAGAAGAAGCCAATATTGGCAAACCTCTTTCGCCTTACGCCGTAACCAAATTGGTAAACGAATTGTATGCAGATGTGTTTGCAAAAACCTACCAAACTGATACTATTGGATTTAGATATTTTAATATATTTGGACCAAAACAAAGTCCAAATGGAGCCTATGCAGCAGTAATACCATTATTTATGCAAGCAATTAAAGAAAATAAAGCACCAACTATTAATGGAGATGGAGAACAAACAAGAGATTTTACCTATGTAGAAAATGCTGTACAAGCAAATATAAAAGGCCTGTTTGCAGATAAAAAAGCAGGAAACCAAATCTATAACATTGCATGTGGCGATAGAGTAAGCTTAAATACACTATGGAATAGCCTACAAAAAATATCAAATAAAACCATACAAGCCAACTATGGACCAAACCGAATTGGAGATGTACGAGATTCTCTTGCAAATATTTATAAAGCAAACGAATTAATGAATTATAACCCATTATTTGACATCAATAAAGGATTAAATATCACTTTTAAATGGTTTATAAAACAGTAAATCTAACACCCTTTTAATACAAGCATTAGATGCGTATAATTTTTTAGAAATAAGATAAAATATACAAAAGTGCACAGTTTTAACTACATTTGGAATAAATAAAAATTAATCTAAAATAAAAACCTTCCCTTTAGGAAAGTTTAAAATGGGAAAATGAAAAACAACATCACTATAATAGGATCTGGATATGTAGGATTGGTAACAGGAACTTGCTTTGCTGAAATGGGCAATAAGGTAACCTGTGTGGATATAGATGCCACAAAAATTGAAAATCTAAAACAAGGTATTGTTCCCATATACGAACCAGGATTAGAAACTCTGGTTAAAAATAATATTGAAAATCAAACACTAAAATTTACTACAGATTTAAAAACTGTAATAAACCAAACAGATATTGTATTTATTGCTGTTGGTACACCAATGAACGAAGATGGATCAGCGGATCTAAATCATGTACTAACAGTAGCCA